>NZ_JBHYHC010000039.1:0-75230 GCF_042738955.1 Umezawaea sp. NPDC059074 | reverse complement strand
GCCCCCGGATGTGACACCCTGGGGGCGTTCCGCGTTTCCGGTGTCACAGGGAGTGGGTCATGGACATCGAGGTCGTCAACCCGGCTACCGGAGCGGTGATCGGCACGGTCGTCGCGGGCACGCCCGCCGACCTCGACACCGCGGTCGCCGCCGCCGTGGCGGCCTTCCCGACCTGGTCCGCGACGTCCGTGGACGAGCGGGTGAAGGTGGTCCGGCGGATCGCCGAGGGCTTGGCCGAGCGCACCGCCGAGTTCGCGTCCACGATGACCGCCGAGATGGGCACGCCCCTCACGTTCGCCACGAAGGTGCAGGTCCCGAACCCGATCGGGATCGCGAACGGCGTGGCGGACGTGCTGGAGAACGGCTACTTCGACGGCGAGGAGATCGGCAACTCGCTGGTGCTGCGCGAGCCGATCGGCGTCGTCGCCGCGATCACGCCGTGGAACTTCCCGTTGCAGCAGATGGTCGCGAAGGTCGTCCCCGCGCTCGCCGCGGGCAACACGGTGGTGCTCAAGCCCAGCGAGCTGGCCCCGATGACCGCCGACCTGCTGGCGTCCGTCGTCGCCGCCGCGGGCCTCCCCTCCGGCGTGTTCGGCGTGGTCCACGGCACCGGCCCGGTCGTCGGCGAAGCCCTCGTGAGTCACCCGGACGTGGACATGGTGTCGTTCACCGGCTCCACCAAGGCCGGTCGCCGCGTCTCCGCGCTGGCCGCCGAGACGGTCAAGCGCGTGGCGCTCGAACTGGGCGGCAAGTCCGCGTGCGTCGTCCTCGACGACGCCGACCTCGGCCGCGCGGTGAAGATCGCCGTCGCCAACGCGTTCATGAACAACGGCCAGGCGTGCAGCGCGTGGACCAGGCTCCTGGTGCCCGCCGACCGCCACGACGAGGCGCTCGACCTGGCCGCCGCGGCCGCCGCCAAGTACCGCTCCGCCGACCCGGCCGACCCCACGACCCGCATCGGCCCCGCCGTGTCCGCGGCCCAGCGCGACCGCGTCGTCGGCTACATCCGCCAGGGCGTGGAGGAGGGCGCGACCCTCGCGCACGGCGGCCCGGACGCCCCGCTGGAGCAGGGCTTCTACGTCACGCCCACGGTGTTCGGCGGCGTCACGACCGACATGGCCATCGCCCAGGAGGAGATCTTCGGCCCGGTCCTGTCGGTCATGCCCTACACCGACGAGGACGACGCCGTCCGCATCGCCAACGCCACCATCTACGGCCTCGCGGGCGCGGTGTTCTCGGCCGACCCCGAGCGCGCGCTGACCGTGGCGAAGCGCCTGCGCACCGGCCAGGTCGACATCAACGGCGGCGCGTTCAACACCAGCGCCCCCTTCGGCGGCTACCGCCAGTCCGGCAACGGCCGCGAGTTCGGCCGCTTCGGCCTCGACGAGTTCTGCGAAGTCAAGTCGATCCAGCGCTGATCCGGACCAACCCCCGCTGCCCCAACGGATCCAACCTTCCCCGTTCGTCCCACCCGGTCGGGTGGTGGCTGCTGGAGTGACCCTGTTTCCGTTTGCCGACAGGGGGATTTCGTGGTCAAGGTCGGACGTGTGGGGGTCGTGGTGGCGCTGGTCGCCGCCATGACGGGCGCGCTCAGCCCTTCGGGCGGGGCGGCGCCGAAGTCGGTGGACCCGGAGTCGGCGCGGGAGTCCGTGCGGTACCTGGTGAAGGCGTACGGCGTCTCCGAGCAGGAGGCGCTGCGCCGGTTGGAGCTGCAACGGCAGGCCGACGGGCTGGACGAGGTGCTGCGGCGCGACGCGGGCGCCGAGTACGGCGGCATGTGGATCGACCAGGACGCGGGCGGTGAGCTGGTCGTCGCGATGACCAGGCCCGAGGCGGCCGACCGGTACCTGGCGGCGCTGCCGGACCGGTCCCACGTCCGCACGAAGCCGGTGCGGCACTCGTTGGCGGCCTTGACGGAGGCGCGGAAGCGGATCGCCGCGCGGGTCGGGGCCGGTCCCGACGCGGTGCACCTGCCCGCGGTCAGCGAGGCGGAGAACCAGGTCGTGGTGTGGGAGCGGCCGTGGGTCGCCCAGTCGGCGGGGCTGTCCGCCGCCGCGGATGTGGCCAAGCGCGCGGTCGAGGCCGAACCCGGTGTCGCCGTGGTGCGGACGCTGGCCCAGCCGAAGCCGCTGGCGACCACCCCGAACGTGGACTGGGGCTTCTGCCACCCGCTGTACTGCACGGGGTACGGCCCGATGCGAGGCGGCCTGCGGCTGGACATGAAGCGCGACAACGGCACGTGGGGCGGCTGCACCAGCGGCTTCAACCTCCGCTCGAACGGCGGCGGGTACCCCGGCAAGGCGTGGGTGCTGACGGCGGGCCACTGCATGGCGACCAAGACCAACTACACGCCGACGCAGCACAACGGCGTCGACGTGCTGGAGCAGCACGGCATCGAGAAGAACTTCTACCCCTACGACTACGCGGCGCTGCCGTACCTCGACGCCGCCACCACGACCACGTGGCTGGACGGCCAGACGGGGCGCAACCGGGTGCTCAAGTACTGCCGCAACGGCGGTCTGGACAGCAACGGCGACACCCCCTGCGGCCAGCAGGCGACCTCTGTCGACGAGGAGATCACCGGCACGCACACGCTCGCCGAGATCAAGGCGGGCTGGATCGTGTGCGCCACCGGATCGGGCTCCAGCGCCTACAACTACCCGGACTCGGTCGACAGCGGCGCGGGCCAGGACTACCTCGTCGGCACGCGATGCGGCCGCGTGCTCTCCACCGACGTCGGCATCAACACCGACCTGTGCGCCCGTGCGGGCGACAGCGGCGGACCGCTGTTCAGCCAGGTCGACCACACCGCGCTCGGCATCCTGGAGGGCGGCCAGCAGTCCCGGTCCGGGCCTTGCCAGCTCGGCGAGTTGAACAACTACGTGCCCATCGAGACCATCATCGACGAGCTGAACGCCCGGATCGCGGGGCAGGGGTCGGTGTTCTCGGTCATCACCACCCCGAACGGCTGACGCGTGGGGGTGGGGCCCGCGGGCCTCACCCCTGCAACACCCCGTCCACCAGCCGGGGCGCGGCCTTGCTGACGTTGACCCGCGTCGCCACGTCGACGTCACCGGCGTGCCCGGCCCCGATCAGCTCCCGCCCCGACACGCAGTCGGCGACCACCTCGGCCACCCGCGACCCCGTGCCGCGGTAGGCGTCGGCCGCCACCCGCGCCTCCACCGACGCCCGCAGCGGCGCCAGCTCGAGCAGGGCGGACAGGATCGCGCCCGCGCCGAGGAAGTCCTCCACGCTGGGCCGCAGGGGGCCGAAGAACTGCTCCGACTTGGTGGTGTTGATGTCGATGCCCCACCGCTCGCCCGCCGGGATGACGCCGACCGGCCGCCCGTCCGCGGCCTCCAGCGCCGCGGCCGCGACCGCGTCGGCGTTGCGCAGGCACCCGGCGAACACGGTCGCGCCGGTGCCCGCGGCGAGGTCGCACAGGGTCGCGCCGTTGGGGGAGGGGAGTTCCAGCAGCTCACCGGGCGGCACGTCGGCCAGCGACGACGGCCGCAGGGTCCACGCCGGGTTGGCGGCGGGGGCCGCGGACGTCCGGTCCAGCCAGCGCACGGGCCGCACCCGGCCGCCCCGTCCGACGACCACGTCGACCGAGGTGGTGAACGACAGCACGTCGACCACGACCAGCACCGCGCACAGTCCGCCCAGTGCGGCGACGCCCTCGCCGCCCCATTCGAGCCGCAGCCCGTACCCCTCTTGACCGAACATCCTGCAAGCTTGCCGGCACGGGATGGCAGACTCCCCGGACGTGCGCGTTTACCTTGGATCCGATCACGCGGGCTTCGAGCTGAAGTCCCACCTCGTCCAGCACCTCACGGCCTCCGGCTACGAGGTGGTCGACGTCGGCCCGGCCGTCTACGACGCCGAGGACGACTACCCGGCTTTCTGCATCGCCACCGCCACCAGCGTCGTCGCCGACGAGGGCAGCCTCGGCGTCGTGATCGGCGGCTCCGGCAACGGCGAGCAGATCGCCGCCAACAAGGTGCCCGGCGCCCGTGCCGCGCTGGCGTGGAGCGTCGAGACCGCGACGCTGTGCCGCGAGCACAACAACGCCCAGCTCATCGGCGTCGGCGCGCGGATGCACTCCACCGAGGAGGCCACCGCGATCGTGGAGGCGTTCCTCACGACCAAGTTCTCGACCGAGGTCCGGCACGCCCGCCGCATCGGGATCCTCGCGGAGTACGAGACCACCCACGTCGTCCCGCCGCTGTCCTGACATGCCCGAAGGCCACACGCTGCACCGGCTCGCGAAGCTGCACCAGCGCAGGTTCGCGGGCAAGCCCGTCGAGGTGTCCAGCCCGCAGGGGCGCTTCGCGTCCTCGGCGTCCCTTGTGGACGGTCGGGTTCTCAAGCGCGCCGAGGCGCACGGCAAGCACCTGTTCCACGTCTACGGCCCCGACGCCACCGTGCACGTCCACCTGGGCCTGTACGGGACGTTCGACGAGCACCCGCTGCCCGCGACCGAGCCCGTGGGGCAGGTGCGGATGCGGGTCGTCGGCAGCACGCACTGGGCGGACCTGCGCGGGCCGACCGCGTGCGAGGTGCTGACGGACGTCGAGGTGGCGGCCGTGCACGCGCGGCTGGGCCCGGACCCGCTGCGCCGCGACGCCGACCCGGAGCGCTGCTTCACCCGGATCGCCAAGTCCCGCACGCCCATCGCGGTGCTGCTGCTGGACCAGAAGGTGCTCTCCGGCGTCGGCAACGTCTACCGGGCGGAAGTCCTGTTCCGGCACGGCGTGCACCCGTTGACGCCCGGTCAGGGGATCGACCGGGCGTTGTGGGACCTGCTCTGGGCGGACCTGGTGTTCCTGATGCGCGACGGCGTGAAGGTCGGCCGCATCGACACGGTCCGGCCGGAGCACCTGCCCGAGGCGACCGGGCGGGCGCCGCGCCAGGACCGGCACGGCGGCGAGGTGTACGTCTACCGCCGCACCGGGATGCCCTGCCTGGTGTGCGGCACGCCGGTCGCGATGAGCGACCTGGCGGGCCGCAACCTCTACTGGTGCCCGACCTGTCAGCCGGAGTGAGGGCCCGTGACCATCTCGACGAAGTCGGGGAACCGGGCCCTCGCCTCAGCGACGACCTCCGCGGCGGTCTTGCGCGGGGTGTCGGACCACTGCTCGGCGACGGCGGTGAACTCGGGGCTGGGCTTGGACTCCTGCTCGGGGTACTCGACGGCCTCCATGGGGCCCGAGCCGTCGGCGAGCAGCCACAGGAAGTCGCCGATGCTGCTCGCCACCACCCCGGCCTCGCCCTCGGAACCGAAGAACACCACGGCCCCGGACCACAGCCCGGCGTAACCGCCGGTGCCGTCGCTGCCGAACATCCGGAAGTCGGCCGGGTCCAGCTTCGCCTCGGTCCAGAGGGGCAGCCAGTAGGCCGTCTCCTCCAGCGCCTCGAACTGGTCGTACGGCTCGAAGTCCACGCCCTCGCCGTCGAGGTAGTCGAAGTCGACCGCCAAGGCGGCGGCGAGGGCCGGGGGGAACGCGCGATCACTCATCCGGCGATTTTGACCTAGAAGTCGAACCCGCCGCCGTCGAATCCGCCGGAATCGAAGCCACCCGAGTCGAACCCGCCGTCATAACCGCCGTCGTAGCTGCCGCCACCGTCGTAGCCGCCGCTGTCACCGCTGTCGAACCCGCTCGCGTCGCCGCCGTCACCGCCGTCGGCCCCGTCCTGGTAGCCGTCCGCGTAGGCGGCGTTCAGCGCGTCGCCGGAGTAGCCGTGCATCCCGGAGAACATGGCGTCGAACAACAGGAACGAGCCCACGCCCCACGCGCCCGCGACGAGCGCGGGCTTCCACCACGGCTCGCTGTACCAGCCCTGCGGCACCGGGCGACCCGCGACGACACCGCCGGGGTAGTAGTGCGGCGTGCGGGAGCCGGGCTTCGGCGAGGCCGCGTACTCGTGGCCCTCGACCGTGACGTCGCGGTCCTCCGACACCGAGCCCGCGCGGCTCTGGCCGGTGAGGTCGGGCAGTTCGGGGCCGGGGTCCATGTCCATGGCGATCCGCGCGGCCCGCACGTAGTACAGGCCCTCCATCGCGGTCTGCGTGACCTGCCGGGCCTGCTCCTTCGTCTGAGCCTGCTCCATCTGCGACCCCGCCGCGGTGAAGCGCTCGGACGCGTCCGCCATCGCCTGCTGGGACGCGAGGTCGGTGCCGGTCAGGTTCATCACCTGCCCGCCGAGCCGTTCGACCCAGCGCCGGGCCTCGGACTTCGCGTCCTCCAGCTCCCGACGTTTGGTGTCCGCACTGGATTTCACCAGGTAGAGGACACCACCGAGGATCACAAGGACGATCGCGAGCAACACGACTGTGCCCACCGGTGCCTCCTGAGGTAGATACCCGTCCAACGAGGAGGCGCGGTCGCCGGTTCCCCCGGCGGCGTGGATCACCCGCGCGGGGCCGCCGTCAGAACACCTCCGGGCAGTGGGGCGCGGACTCGCCGACGAACGCGTGCGAGAGCGCCCGCACCGCGCCGGGCGTGAGTTCCCGCACGTGCTGGGCCTTCGCCAGGGTCGTCAGCCGTGTGCCGCCGAGGAAGGCGGCCCCGAGGGCGCTGATGTCCAGCGCCACGTCCGGCTCGTCGGTGACGCGGCGCACGGTCGCCTCGCCCTCCTTCACGGTGAACCGCCAGCGGTCCGCGTTCCACGAGCAGAACTCGTCGGCCACGTCCAGCACGACGTCCACATCGGATAGGTACGACCGCTGCACCAGAGCCCGGTCCAGGTCGACCACCCGCACCCACAGCGACTCCCGGTTCGCCCGGCGCGCCAGCCGCGGGTTGCGCAGCAGGTGGAACACCGGGTCGTCCGAGCCGGTGAAGTAGCGCAGCTCCCCGACCAGATCCAGGTCCAGCAGGTACCGGTAGAGCGCCGCGTAGGTCCGGTCGTCGGCGGCCACCAGTTCGCGGAGGTTCACCTCGTTCTCCGGCCCGCGGTCGGTCCACGAGATCTTGACCCGGTACACCGCGTACCCGTCGGGGAGCAGCGCGAACCGGTACTTGGTCAGCCCGTCGCGGTGGCGTTCCTCGTCGGCGAGGTGGTGGTCCCACGACGCCTGGGTGCGGCTCAGGTGCCCGACGCGCGTCGGCGCTACCCGGTCGTAGATCGCCCGCACGAGCGGCATGGCCTCCTCGCGCGGCAGTTCCCGCACCCGCTCGTCGCCGACGTCGACACCGGGGTGGAACGCCGCGCCGCGGGGCAGCCGGAGGTCGGTGACCTGCGCGGCCACGCCGTAGCCGTAGCGGCCGTAGATCGAGCCCTCCGACGCCCACAGCGTCGCGAACGCCTCCAGCCCCTCGTCGTGCAGGCCGTGGAGCTGGGCCCGCATGAGCTGGGTGAGCACGCCCCGCCTGCGGTGGCCGGGCTTCACGCCCACCGACGTGATGGCGGCGGCGGGCACCGGACCGCCCGGCACGGTGAGGTCCCTGGGCAGGACGGCCGCCGTGCCGATCATCTCCTCGCCGTCGAACACGCCGTGCGCGCGGTCGAGGTCGAAGAGCGGCCGCTCGTCCGCCGCGTCCGACTCGTGGGGGTCGTCCAGGAACGCCGCGACGAGCACGGCGTGGAACGTCGGGTAGTCCTCTTCGGCGAGCGTGCGGATCGTCAGGCCCATACCCCGAAGTCATACGCGCCGCGGCGGCCGTCCGCGACGGAATTTCCACCATCGGGTCTGGTCACCGGGCGTCCGCTCGGCGAAACTGCGCGCACGGATCTCCGCGACCGGTAGGGAGTGCCATGAAGGGACCCGCGTGGCGGGTGGTCCTGCGGTGCCTGGTGACGTTCACGTTCGGGGTGCTGCTGGTGCTGCTGGCGATCAGGTTCGGCCAGGAGCTGTGGAAGGCCGTCGGGCGGGGATGACGAGGCAGAACTCGTTGCCCTCCGGGTCGAGCACCACCTGGAACGAGCCGGACTCGTCCGTCACGACCTCACCGACCGTCGACCCGCCCAGCGCCGCGCACCGGGCCGCGCCCGCCTCGATGTCGTCGACCTCGACGTCCAGGTGCAGCCGGTTCTTCACCGCCTTGGCCTCGGGCACCGGCTGGACCGACAGCCGCGGCCACCCGTGCGGCTCGACGTGCGACCAGCCGAACGCCCGGTCCACCGGCTCGCCACCGAGCAGCGCGGCCCAGAAGCGGACCAGCCGCGCGGGGTCGCGGCAGTCGACCACGATCTGCTGCAAGCGCATGCGGGAAGCCTAGGACAGCGGCTCGAAGAACACCTTGTACAGCCGGTAGACCGAGTCCTCGGACCCGCAGTTCCGCACGGTCAGGGCGTTCTGGCCCGGCCGCAGCACCGACGCGGGGATGTCGAAGCGCTCCAGTTCGCGCGTCCGTGTGCCGGGCAGGCCCTCCCGCGTCCAGACGAGGGTGCCGTTGGCCTCCATGCGGATCTCCACCGGCCGCCCGGTTCCAGCCCGCGGCGACCCCACGAGCGTGACCCGGCCCAACCGCGTGCCCGCCGAGCAGCAGAACCCGATCACCGCCGAGCCACCCGCGCGCAGCACCCAGTGGTCACCCCGGAACAGCGCGCCGGACGACGCGGTCAGCAGCGCGGCGCGCTCGTCGCCGACGGGCGGCTCGACGCGGAAATCGACCACAACCTGCTGCACCGTGGAGTCCTCCCCGTTCCTCTGGAACCCCACTGCACCGAAGGTGACGGCGGAATGCCAGGCAGAACCACCAGCAGAACTGCCGTGCCCGAACGGGCCGCACACCTGCCCGGACCTGCGCCGGGCCGTGAATGTCTTGTGCCGCAACAAGAGGACATCGCGGCGGTCGGTCAGAGGGCCGTCGCGACCCCGACGTGATCACCGACATCTTCGACGGCGGCCGCCGCCAGCACCGCGTCCAGCAGTCCGGGGAACCGCGCGTCGACGTCCTCGCGACGCAGGCGGACGAAGCACCGCGTGCCCTCTTCCCGCGTCCACGTCAACCCGGCCGCGCGCAGGGTCTTGAGGTGGTGGCTCAACGTCGACTTCGCCACCGGCGCCCGCAGCTCGCTCCAGCCGCGTTCACCACCGTCCGCCAGCACGCGCACCAGCCCGATCCGGATGGGGTCGCTGAGGGCGCTCATCACCTCGGTGAGCCTCATCTGCTCCACGGCCGGGTGCGCCTGGGGGTGCTTCACCAAACCGAGGGTACGCCGCGCAAACGTCGTTCAGGCGCCGCTGACCAGCCCGATCAGCAGCGCGAGCCGGTCGAGCTGGTGGTCGAAGTGCGCCGCGTGATCGTGTACCCCACCGACGAACTGCCCGAAGAGCTCGAAGCTGATCAACCCGAACAACGCCGTCCACGCCAGCACCGCACGAGCCAGCAGATCGTCATCTACGGCAACACCCAGCGCTTCCCGAATCCCCTGAAAATCCGCCCGCACCACCTCCGGCACCACCGGACCAGCAGCCGTAGGAGGAGACCCCACCGCCCTGATCAGATCGATCAACAGCATCGTGACCCGCACCCCCGGCCCCACCGTGCGCTCGGGCGGAGCCGCATATCCAGGAACCGGACTGCCGTAGATGAGCGCGTACTCCGACGGCGACCCCACGGCCCACAACCGGATCGCGGTCCCAACAGCCTTCCACCGCCCCACAAGATCACCCCGCTCACACCGGGCGTCCGCCGCCACGGCAGCGTCCCCAACCGCGTTGTAGGCGTCCTCGATCAACAGGGTCAACAACTCATCCCGACTGGGCACGTACCGGTACATCGCCGACGACACGATCCCGAGTTCCCGCGCGATCCCCCGCAACGACAACGCGGCCCCACCTTGCACAGCGAGCTGCTCCCGCGCGATCCGCTTGATGTCGCTCATCGCCTGCTCGCGCGCACGCTGCCGTGGGGTCATGAGGCTCACTTTAGAGCACCTGAAACTAAAGAGAGCACCGCTCTTGACTTCGCCGACTCCTCGCCCCCACACTTCTCCTTGCGTTGAGAGCACTGCTCTCTAAAGTGACCCTCGACTCCAGGAGCGCTCATGATCACCCCACGCCAGGGCTCACTGGCCTTCGCCGCCACCGCCCTGCTCTTCCTCATCTACCCACTGCTCAGGCCCTACGTGGACGAGTCGACCCTCGACGGCCTGCGTTCCTTCGGCACCTGGTCCTGGATCGCCGCCCACCTGGCAGCGGTACTCGGTTTCATCCTGCTGCCCCTGGGCCTGCTGGCCTTGAACGCGAGCAGGACAGCCTTCCTCCTGACCTGGCTGGGCGTGGGCCTGACCCTCCCGTACTACGGAGCCGAGGTCTTCGGCCTGCACGCCATCGGCGAACAAACCCTCACCTCAGGCACCACGGCCCTCTCAGGCATGGTCGACCAAATCCGCTACAACCCAGCAGCCGCAACGATGTTCCTACTGGGCCTACTCCTCATCGCCGCGGGCACCATCACCACGGCCGTGGATGTCTGGCACACCGCGACCTCGCCGAAGTGGTCCGCCATCCCCTTCGCGGCGGGCTTCGCCCTCTTCATCCCCCAGTTCTTCACCCCGGCCCCGTTCCGCATCGCCCACGGCGTCCTCATCGCCGCGGGCTGCGCCTGGCTGGCCGTGGAACTGCGCCGCTCTACCGCCACTCCGCGAGCGCCGCACGCAGGAACGCGTCCCGCCGCTCAGTCATCACCTCAGCGGCCAGGTCCTCTCGCCCCTGCTCCTGAATAGTCGACGCCCACCCCCCCATGTCCGGCGGCGTGCTCAACGCGGCCACGAGATCCCAGTACGCCACGTCCTCAGCGGCACTCCCGGCCTCCCGTTCCCACCCCTCCAACACCACATCGGCCGCCCCGTCCCCGTACAGGATCGCCGCGTCGATCCTCAACGACGCCAAGTCGATCCCGGAACTCCCCACCCCGGCCGCATCCCAATCCACCAGCCCACTCAGGACTCCACCACTCCACATCGTGTTGCCCTGCCACAAATCCCCGTGCACCAACCCCACCAACCCCACCAACCCACCAGGAGCCCCCACTCCCGCCACCACTTCCTCAGCCGCCTCCCACACGGCGACCCCCCGCCGCTCCACCGCGAAGTCCACGTCCTCAATGGACCGCACCCGCAACGGCAACTCCTCACTAACCTCCACCTCGATCTGCCCCAACCGCGCGGCAACACTCCCCAGTTGCCGCAACCGCCCAACATCAACACCACGCGGAATCCGACTACTACCAACAACAACAGTGTTCACCACCACGAACACCCCACCAACCTCACCCACCCCCACCACCCGCGGCACAGCAACTCCACCCGCACCAGCCACCCCCAGCGCAGCAACTTCCCCCACCACCCGCTCCCGCACTCCCACCTTCACCACCACGGCCTCCCCACCCCGAACCCCCACAACCCAGGGCCCACCCACTCCACGCAACGAAGAGACCCCCACAACACCCGCCCCAACAACCCCAGCGACCCACTCCAACACGCCCACCCCAGGACCACTCATGCAGGCACCGTAAAACCGAGCCCTGGACAAAAGCCACAAGACAGCCAGGAGAGGCCCACACGGTCCCACCCACAAAACAAAGCCCAGGTCACACAGCAGATGCCATGTGACCTGGGCTTTCACGTTGGAGCGGGTGACCGGGATCGAACCGGCATGACCAGCTTGGAAGGTCTGGCAATGATCAAGCCCCTGACCAGCCAACTCTCTGACCTGCGGCGTAACCACGGCCACTGACCGCCAGTGCCCCCGATTTACCCCTCCTGACCCTGAGATGGGGCACGCGAGGGGCACGACTTGATGATCTTGAACCGGCAGAACCGACCGACCATTCCGCGGGCGTCACCCCGATACGAGCCTGATCCCCCAGAGTCAGTGGCCGTGGTCGATCATGGCGTAGCGGGGTGCGTCCGCACTTAATCGAAGGTGCCAGCTCGCCGCCCGCAGCTAGCCTGCCCAGGTGGAGTGCGAGTACAGCCCGGATGACGATGGGGACACCGCCGTAGCGTTGGAGTGCTCTTCTGGTGCGTGGGTACGGTTGTGGAATCGCCATGATCCATGGGGCGACGGCTCTGTCCGGGTCTGTATCGAGATCGGCGCTTTGGGGTTGCGAGCGCTAGTTCACGACGTCACCGTGGGAATCTGGGCTGACGAGTTCTCCCCCTTCCTGGAGGAAGTGGCAGAGAGCTTCACGGGGTGGGAGGGCACGCGGACGTGGCGCAGCACTGACTCCGACCTCGAAGTGACGGCGAAGTTTCGATCATGGGGACATGTCGACATGACCTGGACTGTCGCGCCGTGGCGAGAGTCTGTCGGCCGGTGGAACGCCTCAGTTGTACTGACGCTGGAGGCGGGGGAGCAGATGCGCGGGTTCGCGGCCGACGTCCGCAGGTTCCTGCGCCCGGAAGCCTCGCGGTAGCAGAAGCGGTGGCCGTTGGCGTGGGGGTGTCGGCGAGCATCGTCACGGAACCCGGTTCGACGCGCTCCTGATGTCTTGGGACAGCACCTGCTCGACCCAGTCGAGGAACGCGGGCAGCCTCCGGTCATCGTTGAAGCAGTCGCGTTCGGTGCCAACGATCTCGTGCTGATGCTCCGGCCAGACCATGCGCACGGCGTTGTAGTACGCCTGGCCCTCCCTCTGGTCGGTGTGCTCGCAGAGCACCTTCTCCACACAGTCGAGATACCTGCTCATCGCGTCCACGCGGCCCCCTTGTCGAGCTAGACGCTACTGACTGACCAGGGCTCATTGGCCGCTGGCGCGAAGCGTCGGCGGGCGCCGATCGCCGTGCCCAACTCGATCAGGCCGACCATGCGCGCGATCGTCCTGACCTGGTGCTGCCGCCAGATAGGTCTGTGCGCTGTCTGTGGTGGCGCGCTGCCCAGCCGCGTCGGGGCCGCGCCGCCCGGCCAGCCGACGCAGCGAAGCGGAGGTCGGCTAGGCCGGGACGGATGCGTGCCCACGCTGGTAGGTGCCAGGCCCAGAGCGCGCCGCCGCAGGCGGCGTGCCTTGATCCCATAGAGCACGGTTCGGCAGTTTCTCGAATAGTCGCACAGGTAACGCGCGGTCGGGGTTACGCGATGCTACTTCTATGAGTCGACAAGCCGTATCCTACGCAAAAGCAGCCAAACTTTTGGGTGGAGAGAGCAAGGTGCTAAGTGCAATTGACAAGCTCTCAAGTTTGGGATTGGCCGTAGGGGCGGTAGCGGGAGTTCCTGCCTTGTTAGGACTTTTTGGACCCAAGAATGATATTTTACGTCATGCTCAGCAAGTTTGGCCTGAAGTACAGAAAAAGCTTTCTGGTGAAAGGGATGCACGTGTCAGAACAGAGCGTCTGCTTGCGGCACACTCTGTACTGGCTATGAGTGCGTATTTTGAAGCATTTGACGATCTAGATCTTGGGTTGGATATTAAATCCTTAGAACTGGATAAGCGCGGATACACCTACCTTGCTGGCGGCGACGAATCCTCTTCTCATCTGCTGAGTCTCGCTGAGATCTTTTTGGACGCCGAGATACCAGCACCCTCGGCGGCGTTTCCTTTTGAGGAAAACCGTAAAAGGCTGGAATCTTTCTACTTAACTTTATCCGTCAAATTTGTTGAGCTCCTCAAGGGGCTCGAAGTGCATGAAATTCTTGATTCTACTAAATTTGACCGGATTTCCAAGACCATGACAAAGCAAGTTCCGAGCTTTGCATTGCATAAATATGATTCGTTGTTTCTTAAGCTTGCATCGCAATTTCAAGAGTTTTTTATCTGGTCAAATCTGTATGACCATCAAGCTACTCGTGAATATGTTCGTGGTTTGCACAATGAATCGTCAAAAAGGCTTGACGAAATGTTTGTCAAGCTAAGTGGTTTGCAAAGTAGTTTCGGAGCAGTGGAGCAAATCTTGAGCTCCACATATAAAGGCAACGCTGAATATGCTCAATCGAGCTTGGCGATCAAATATATGGCTGAATTGGATTGGCCTCTAGTTGATCGTGATAGTGTCACATTGGAATCCAATATTAAGTTTCCACGAGTCCTTGATGGTTACGTTAATCCTAGTTGTCGGGTGACTCAGGTTGAAGAGGAAGGTAATCCAAGGCTCGGGTATGAGTCTTGGTGGGATAGTCTTGAGCAGATCAGCGACGTGCAATTTGCCCTTGCCGGATTAGTGAGCAATTTTGAGTCGCCGATTGTGATTCTCGGGCAGCCTGGAGTAGGTAAGTCACTATTGACTAAAGTTTTTGCCGCTAGGCTATCTGGTTCTGGCTATTTGTGTGTGAGAGTTGAACTGCGGCACGTATCTCCCAATGCGCCGATACAACGCCAGATAGAAGAAGGTCTTCACCGTATTACAGGTGAATCTACAACGTGGCTAGATTTAGTTAGGGTAAATCCAGAAGTTCCATGTGTGATCCTGCTCGATGGCTTGGATGAGCTTATTCAAAGCACTAGAGCCAACAGGTCAGACTACCTGGAACTCGTGCAGGAGTTTCAAGAAAGAGAACTTGGGTTTGGCAGGCCGGTAACGGCAATTGTTACAAGTAGAACGATTGTTGCTAACAGTACGCGCTTTCCAAAAGGATCCTTTGTCATTCGTTTGGACTCATTCTCGGATAATCAGGTCGAACTTTGGCTTACTGCCTGGAATAGGGCTAATCGGTCACTTTTTTCTTTTGGTAAAGTTGAACCGCTTACGTGTGAAGCGGCGCTTCGCAATGGGGATTTGGCAAGGCAACCCCTTCTGCTACTGATGCTTGCAATCTATGATGCTGACGGTAACTTGCTTCAGAGAAGATCTGCAAATCTAAGCAGATCTGATTTGTATGAGAAACTTCTTTCTAGATTTTCCCAGCGTGAAGTGATTTCTCGTGATGGGGGCGCAAGGCTGCCGGAAGATAAAATCCGGCAAATAGTCGAGCGAGAACTGTACCGGCTTTCCGTGGCTGCGATCGCCATGTTTAACCGGGGTCGGCAATGGGTCTCAGTTGATGAGCTCAACAATGACTTTGCGGTTCTCATGCCTTCAGAGATGGAGGTTAGCTATCAAGTTGGTGAGGGTTTTCATTCGACTTTGTCAGAGGCTGAAGTAACTTTTGGAAGATTCTTTTTTGTTTGCGAGGCGAAATCAAAATCTGATCAAAGCAGTCGGACATATGAATTTCTCCATCCTACATTTGGTGAATATCTTGTCGCTCGATATGTGCTAAAAGCGATAACGAGTTTGGACGCGCGTAGGAGGTTGGCAGAATACGACTTTACTTCGTCAAATTCGAAATTGGAATATGGACTTCTGTTTTCCCTGACTGCTTATGCCAGCTTGGCCGAGCGTGCTCCCGTAGTAAGTTTCTTGGAGCAGCTTGTAAGAGCTATGGAGCCAAGCGAAAGGGCATCTTCTCTTCGCTCATTGAAAATTCTGTTTCTTTCCTCTCAGAATCTTCACCAGCAGCATTCGTATCAAGGCTACCGTCCGATGGATACTACATTGGTTGCGCAGCTTGCATTCTTTGCCTCCAACATAGTTCTGCTAATTGTCGTTTTTTCCGTGGGGCCAGTATTTATTTCTGAAATCATGTCGAGTAATGATCGCTGCGTGGACGAGTGGCGCTCTTTGTTGCAATACTGGAAGTCGCAGATGGCAGGTAATTCTTGGTTTAGCTACATTGAATTACTTTCTATGCAACGTATTGTTCGTCGTAAGGGGGATCGTGATATTTTACTTTCCATTGGTGGTAATCAATACAATTCGAAAGGTTTGGCTTCGGATCTTGAAGAAGACTATGAACTTCGTTGGGAGTCAAGTATTAGCTCGCCGGATTTGAGTGCCAAGGTGGATTACATTCGAATGGAGCACGGGTGGGCTGGTGTGCTAAAGAGCACCTTGGTTTGTGCTGATGAGATAGTTTTTGTTCTTGCTAATATGGTTGCGCCGGCTATCGAGGTTAGATCAAGCATTTTGAGCGTTTTTCCGAGGGGGGAGGGAGTCGGCACTTCCACTGGAGTTAACTCATTAATGTCCCTACTTCTACTCCGTTCAGACTGTGAGGATTTTGAGCGCGAGGCTGCCTATCTTGAAATGATCAATGTAATTCCTTATTTGAACGGTAAGGTGGATGGTCGGATATTTACTTGTGTTCTTCTTCTGCTTGAAAGCGATGCAAGATTTCTATCTGCTGAATTTGTCGAAGAATGGCTTACTCTATTGATTGAGTCAACTTACGGGAGTGGATTTTTGACTGAAGTTGGAGATTTTGTCAAGAAAATTTTTGCAGAAGATGAAGTTAGAAAAGATCGGGTCATGAGGAAATATATTGACGCTTTGGTCATTTCGGACGATGAATAGATTAGCCTGACTTATTGTTAGTATTTCAGCCAGTTTTCGAGCCTGCTTTCCTGGATGAATCTTGAAGATTTCGTGCTATCCGTATTTCTCCTCAGTGATTTGGGGGTGATGTGCGAAATATGGCAAGTTCATCTTTAAGTGACTTGCCTGCAGGGTCATTGCGTGTCAAGTTTTGCAGATTTTCAGTCAACTCGTCAGCAAGCATTTCCAAATGCGTGACTGATTTTCTGTCCGCATTGAATGCCTGATGTGCCCAACTTGCTGCGGCTTCGATGTCGCCGGATTGTAAGGAAGTCACTGCTAGAGTGAGCCGGGCTTCGCTTGCCCTCATTGGACTTCGTTCACTTCCATCTGCTTTGCGTGAAAGCTTCAGGACTGCTTGAGCGTGCTCTGCTGCTTGGTTATTTTCGCCAATCAGTCGGTAGCAGTCCATCGCGTAGAAGTCCCACTTCGTCGGGTCAATCACAAAGTGGTTCTCTGGGCGCAATGGATTTTCATGCTGTCCTAGTGTGCGGTAGCCCTCGTCGAGAATCCGTTGAACCTCAGCACGATTCCCCATCCTGGCGTGAGCTTTTGCAGTCTGCGCGGCGAGTTGCACCGCGACGGACGCGTTCGGCGCTGCCTTGGTCCCAGCTTCGGTGTACTCCGCGACTGAACGCAGGCGGCCTTGAGTGAGGGCGAACCATGCGCTCATCTCGAACGACCACGCCACGATCTCGCCGTGGCCAGCCTCCTTGCCGAGTTGGTAAGCCGCTGTCCTGGCGCTCTCCGCGTGGCGTGGCAAGCCGAGGTCGTAGTCAACGCAGCCGATGAGCAGTGTCAACCATCCCGCGATGACCATCAGTTCGCGGTGTTCACGCAGGGTGCTGGGGCCGTTCAGCAGTTGGCCGACGTACTCAAGCTGCAACTGTGCGTCCCTGCGGAGGTCTGCGGCGTTGCGCCAGGCGTACTCGCAGCACAGTTCCTCGGTGATGACGTGGAGCTGGTCGATCGTCTCGCTGCCGATGTCGGTGCGGTGGATCTGGCGCACGATGTCGCTGATCGCCCACGGCGTGTTGACGTCCGTCGCCTTGCCGCCGTTTGCACCCGAAGTGCCCATCGTGTGAGCCTTGATCAGGCTGCCTTGTGCCTGCAAGAGCAAGTCCAGGCGTGTGACGGTGGCTTCATCGGGTGTAAACCGGTTGGTCTCCGCGCGGCTGACTTGGCTTTGGCTCCAGGCTGCTGCCTTGGCTAGGTCGGCTTGGCTGAGGCGTGCTGCCACGCGTAGCCGCTTGAGTGCGTCGCCGAACGTCTCCACCCGCCGTCCCCCATCTGCGCTTATGCGCATGTCATGCGCGCATCGCGCATTTCGTACTCCCTGGCCACCCTAGCGCCGATAGTTCGAGGTGCAGGGTGGTTCACCCTGTCCGCGCGCAGGGAGGGGTCAAGGTCATGAACGTGGTGGTTCGTCCGAGGTTCGGGGACGCGGCTCGGGTTGCCGTGGATGAGGCGGGGCGTCCGCAGCTCGTCGTGGAGTTCGGCGGTGGGCTGTTCGTCGTCCAGGTGGACGGGGAGCCGGGCAGTGTCGAGCTGGCCGCGCAGTTGGCTGAGGGCCTGGCGGACGTCGCCGCGCGGTTCGCTGAACGGTGTCGGGCTTGTCTGCCTGCTCCGGTGGGTCTGTCCGCGGGAGGTTCCGACGAACGGAACTGACCGACCGGCGGGGGTGATCGACACTGGAGGGGAAGCGATGACGCGCAAGGAACAGGTGGACGCCGTGCCTCGGCTCACCGCTGACGAGTGGCGTGAGGTCCGGTCGGCGGTGGCGCGCATCGCGGAACGCTTGGACGACATGACTGCTCGGCTGGACGTGGTGGAGACGCGTCTAGCTGGGCCTCGACAGCGGACAGACGGTCGGCCAGGTGCTGGACCGTCTTCTCCAGGTTGTGGAGCGTCGTGAGGATCTCGGCACCGGTCGCCGGTGACTCCTCGGCGGTGGGGGTGCGGAGCACGAAGACGCCCTTGCCCTGTCGGGACACGACCAGGCCTTCGGTCACGAGGATCTTGATCGACTCGCGGACGGTCATGACGGCGATGCCGTGTTGCTCGGCCAGCTCGGCCAACGTGGGGAGCTGGTCGCCGGGCGCGTACTTGCCTGAGGCGATGGCGTGGCGCAGCTCATCGGCGACTCGTTGGTACGCGGGACGCGCGTCTGCGGCGTCGGTGCTCATGCGGTGACTGTACCGACAGAGCTGTCTGAGACATAGATGTCACCCGATCGGGGCAAGCAAACTGGGAACACAAGTACAACTCATATAGTTAATATGTATGACATGGCCCGAGTGGGCAGGCTCCACGCGGGAGCAGCGGAAGATCAACGGAAGGTGCACAGGATGGCTATCCCAGGTGGTCACAGGTTCCCGATCACGTTCGACGAGTTGTTCCCCGAGGGGTTCTTCGTCATGAGCGTGGATCGGGCGGTGGACTGGGCTGAGGGCGGTAAGAGCAAGCCCGCCGTTTGCAAGATCACCGGGCTGCCGGTGTGGGCGGTGCAGGGGACCGACCCGTCGGCGAAGGGGAAGAACACAGGGCAGGTCGTGAAGATGGCTGCGGCTGTCCAGCCGGTTCCACCGGAGACGTTGGCTGGTACGCCGTTTCGGCCGGCGGCGTTCCGCGGCTTGAAGGTCACGCCGTACGTGCGGGACGGCTGGGTCAACTACACGATCTGGGCCGACGACATGGTCTCGGCGCTGGCTCCGAACCGTGGCGTCAAGGCCGAGTCCAAGCCCGCGCAGAACGCGGCCTGAGGGGGCAGGGATGTTCCTCAAGGCGAAGTTCGAATTGGGTCCGATGGCGCGTGCCGAGATCGCCAGTGATCCGGACACGGGTAGCTACGCGTTGCGGCTCAAGCTTGATCCGGGCGTCATGGTGATCACGGCTGCGGCTGGTCCGGACGGGTCACGCGACTTGGCGGTGTTCATGTCCGCGCTGTCCAGGGAAACGGCGCTGCTGGCGGTGGCGCTGGACCCGACGCTGCCCACTCGCGAGATGCGGGCTAACGGTGATGGTCCGACGCAAGGCACGCTGACGCGCTGGTTCAGCCAGTCCGGCGCGGGCGGATTCGGTCCGGAGGTCGGGCAGTGATCCGGCCCAGCGTCAGTCCGCAACGCGCCGTCTACCAGCAAGTGCTCGGTGCGCATCTGCGGGAACTTCGCAAGCAGCGCGGCTTTCGGGGCACGGAACTGGTGCGGCGGTCTGGTGTGTCCACGGCCCTGGTTTGCAAGGTGGAGAAGGGGTTTCGGGGACCGTCTGCGGAGAGTTTGGCCGCACTCTGCGAGGCGCTTGAGGTGGACATGCTCGACCTGTTGGCGGAGGTCGGGGAAGCCCATCGGCGGGCCTGCAACCCGGACGGCGCGGTGACCGTGTCCGCGTACCTGCGGCGGATGGACGGCCTGGCCTTGTTCGCTGGTCTTCCGGATGGCTGCTTGCCCGGTGGGCCGGTCGAAATGGCCAGTTCGGAGGCCGTGTCGATATGAAGCCGGTCCGGGGCGGGAGTGACTTCGTGAGGGCCTCGCCCGCTCCGGACCTCCCACAACCCACGTGAGTGGAGGTGGTGCCAGTGAGGTTACGTGCCTGCGTGGCTCGCTGGAAATGGAGGAACGGACGTTCGGCGGTGGACCCGGACAGCGGGCGGGTTCGCGTGACGTGGCTGCGCTGCTCGTGGTGCTCGGACGGCGGCTGGATGCGGATCGACATACCGCTCGCTGTGCCCGTACTGCAAGGCCTACGAGGAGCAGCGCGCCTGAGTTGAACGTGATCGACAACTGAACACAACTCGTTGACGTCGTCGCGGGGGAACAGTCCAAGTCTTGGCGGGCCTGACTGTTCCCCGGCGACTTCGTCGACTCGAACAACCGTGCATTCGTTGGGACACAAGGGAGTTCGCGTCATGTCAAGCGTAGTCAGTGGTGGGGGTGGCACGTCAAGTCCGCGCGTTGGCACTTCCGAGTGGAAGCGTGCGGCGTGGGAATCGATGATCGCCGCCAAGCAGACCGTGAGCACCTACGTGGTGATGCTCGACGGCGGCGAACTGGTGACGGTCGAGCTGTCGGCGGCACAGGCTGAGGGCTATGAGTGCGTGAGCTGTCGGGCTCGGTGCTCCACGGGTTCCGGAGCTTTCCGGCCGGTCGGACACATTCCCTCGGCGGGCAGCGTGTTCCGGTGCGTGGCCTGCTTGGACGGTGATGCCTGATGAACGGCAACCGTTGGGTTGATCCGGCTCCGTTCGAGGGCTACCGGCCGCGTGTGCCGTGGTGGACGTTGCTGCCTGGTCGGGTCAAGTGGATCGCGTTGCCGTTCATGCTGGCGTTCCTCGCGGCCTGGGTGCTCGTGCGCCTGGTGCTCGTTGTCGTTCGCTACCCGGTGGTCACGCTGGTGCCGTTGTCGGCGCTGTGGTTCTACGGCCGGTTCGGGCTCTCGCCGCTGGTCCTGGCGCTGCTGGCGCTGGTCGCCGCTCTGGTGTTGTGGGCGGGGATCGACCTGCCGTCGTTCCTGCGGCACTGCTGGTTCCGGCTGCTGACGGAGTGGCGTCGGGCGACGGTCTATGTGCCTCGATGGCGGACCACTGTGCGGCTGGCGGATCTGACGAAGTCCAGTCGCGGCAAGGAACATCGACCCCGTCTGCGTCGTGTGCGCTCGGAGGGGTGGTGGGACCGGGTTCGGGTGCGGATGATCCCTGCCCAGTCGCCGGACGTGTGGGAGCTGCGCCGTGACGGCCTGGCCCACGCCTTCGGTGCCCAGTCGTGTCGGGTCCGGGTGCTCAAGCCCCGCGTGGTGGAGCTGGACTTCGTGCACTCCGACCCGCTGGCACGACCGATTGGCGTTCCCGCGCTGGTCAGAGGGGGTCAGTCCGCGGTTGACCTCAAGAAAGTCCAGGTCGGCGTCACGGAGACCGGCAAGCGGTGGTCGCTGCGGCTGCTGGGCAATCAGCTGCTTGGGGTCGGGGTGCAGGGTGCCGGTAAGGGGTCGCTGTTGTGGTCGATCGTGTGGGCGTTGGCGCCTGCGGTGAAGGCCGGTGTTGTGCGCTTGGTGGGCATCGATCCCAAAGGTGGGATGGAGCTGGGCCAGTGCCCGGACGCGTTCGAACGCCTGGTTTTCGACAACGGCCTGGAGGCGGTCGAGCTGCTGGAAGTCCTGGCCGGTGAGGTCAAGGAACGGGCGGCGCGGTATCGGGGTGTGCGGCGGTTGTGGGCTCGGGGCGTCGGTGAGCCGTTCACGTTGATCGTGATCGACGAACTGGCCGACCTGGTCGCTTACCAGCCGGACAAGAACCTGCGAGAGCGGGCAGTGCGGGCGCTGCAAACGATCACTTCGCAGGGGCGTGCACCCGGCTATGCGGTCCTCGGCTTGGTGCAGGACCCGCGCAAGGAAGTGGTGGCGTTCCGGCACCTGTTCGGGACGCGTGTGGCGCTGCGGCTGGATGAGCCACAGCAGGTGGACATGGTTCTTGGCGAGGGTGTGCGGCAGAAGGGCGCTGCGGCTCATGAGATCAGTGAGAACACCCCCGGCGTGGCGTGGGTGAAGACCGATGGCAAGGGCGCACCGGAGCGGGCTCGGGCCTTCCACGTCACCGACTCCGATCTGGTGGAGCTGTCGCTGTTCTTCTCGACCCCGGACGCGACCGTGCACGCGTTCCCGTCCCGTCCCGATGGTGGCAACACGAGCGGAGGTGTAGCAGCGTGAATGACTCCACTGTGGACATAGAAGACGTTGGTATCACTGTGATTCCGGCCGTCCCGCTCGATATCGCGGGGATGACGTCGGCTGAGCGGGCACGGCTGCCGCTGTCGCTGGACGTGGTCAAGGCCGCCGCTGAGGCACACGGCGTGTGTACCCGGCCGGTGATGCGGGAAGTGGTCGACCTCGACACGTACGCGGTCCGGATCGTCGCCGTGCGGTGCAACTCCACGCAGGCGACCAAGTGCCCCGCGTGTGCGGATCGGAACCGGAAGTCTCGGATGGCGCAGTGTCGGGAAGGCTGGCACCTCGACGCTGAACCGGTGGCCGAACGCGAGATGCCCAACGATGCGCAGATCGCTGTGGCGACCGTGCGGGCTGATCTGACGACCGAGTACCGCCAGGCACAGGCCGGGGGTGATCCGGTGCTCCTGGAAGACCTCCGCGACGGCATCCGGGACGCTGACGCGGACCTGCGTACCGAGGGCGTGCGAGGCAACCTCCCGGCCGTCGAACGTCCGGCCAAGTCCACCGCGAATCGGTCGACCAAGCGTCGGCAGGACTCGCCGAACCTGCCTCGGCGCAAGGTCGACAAGCGCACGGTTGGCCGGGAGTTCGCGGGCAAGTACCGGCCGTCGACCTTCATCACGCTCACGCTCGACACCTACGGCAAGGTCCGCGCGGACTCGACCCCGGTCGATCCGAGCACCTATGACTACCGGCGGGCGGCTCGGGACGCGGTGCACTTCGCGTCACTGGTGGACCGGTGGTGGCAGAACCTGCGGCGGGTCGTGGGCTTCGACGCGCAGTACTTCGGGACCGTGGAGCCGCAGAAGCGGATCACCCCGCACGCGCACTTCGCCGTTCGGGGCTCGATCCCGCACAAGGTCGTCCAGGCGGTCACGGCCGCCACCTACCTCCAGGTGTGGTGGCCCGCCCATGACGAGATCACGTACGCGGGTGAGAAGCGGCCGGTGTGGGACTCGCGGATCTCCCAGTTCGTCGACCCCGACACCAACGCACCCCTGACGACATGGGAGGACGCGGTAGCCGCCCTAGACGAACCGGCACACGTGGTCGAGTTCGGCCGCCAAGTGCACTCAAAAGGGATCTTGGGCGGTACCGAGGAAGCCGGACGGCACATCGGCTACCTCACGAAATACCTGACCAAGTCCATCGCCGAAGTCGTCGACACCGACGCCTCTCCTCGCCAGGCCGACCACGCCGACCGCTTGGCGGCCGAACTCGCCGTTACCCCGTGCTCGGAACGGTGCGCGGTCTGGCTGCTCTACGGGGTCCAGCCGCGCAAGGTCACCTCCCGGATGACTCCGGGGCACTGCAAGGGAAAGGCCCACCGTCGCGACACGTTGGGCCTGCCCGGTCGGCGGGTGCTGGTGTCACGGCGGTGGTCAGGCAAGACCCTGGCCGAGCACAAGCAGGACCGGGCCGCGTTCGTCCGCGAAGCACTGGAAGCCGCGGGAATGTCCAAGCCCGAACCGGACCGCACACGACTGCGCTGGGGACCCGTCCAGGCCGGTGACCCGCACGTCCCCAGTCGGGTCGAGCTGCTCATGCAAATGATCTCGCAACGGCTCACGTGGAAGGCCGAATACGCGCGGGCGCAGGAAGTCCTAGCGGTCCTGCCGCGACCCGCGCCCGATGTTTCAGCAACTCCGTCCGCAGCAGCCTGAACAGGGGGGATGTGTCATGAAAGAGCACTTCACGGTGCCGGAAGCGGCGGAGTACATGAACACCACGGTCCGCTTCGTCCGGCGTCTGATCGCGGAACGGCGGATCGCTTTCCATCACCTCGGGCGGCACGTCCGGCTGAAGCGGATCGATGTTGACCAGTTCATCAATTCGGGCCGCGTTGAGCCCGTCACACGTTGGAAGGCTGCCTGATGGCGAACAAGAAGAACCACCGTCAGTTCGGGTTCATCCGCAAGCTTCCGTCCGGGCGGTACCAGGCCAGCTACCTCGGTCCGGATGGCTTGCGGCGCAATGCTCCGGAAACCTTTGCCACCAAAGCGGATGCGGCTGCCTGGTTGTCCACTGTGGAGGCTGATCTGCTCCGTGGTGAGTGGATCGACCCGATGATGGGCAAGATCACCTTGGCCGATTTCGGTATCCGGTGGATCAAGGAAAGGCAGCTCGGCGTCCGGACGCGGGAGGAGTACGCGCGACTGTTCCGCAACCACCTTGATCCCTTCCTTGGTGGCAAGGCGCTGGGAGACATCTCCACGGAGACCGTGCGGTCCTGGCGGCGTCACCTGCTCGACAACGGGCGGTCCGACAGCACTTCAGCAAAGGCCTACCGGCTGCTTCGGGCGATTTTGAACACGGCGTTCGACGACAACCGGATCAAGCGCAACCCGTGCCGGATCAAGGGTGCTGACCAGGAGAAGGCTCCGGAACGGCCGATCGCGACCGTGAAGCAGGTTTTCGCCCTCTCGGACGCTGTCGCGCCACGGTTCCGGGTGTTCATCCTTGCGGCGGCGTTCACGGGGCTGCGCTGGGGTGAGCTGATCGCGCTGCGGCGGTGTGACGTCGACCTGGACGCCGGCACGGTGCGGGTGCCTCGTCGGCTGGCGCAGCTCAATTCCGGGCAGCTCGTGGAAGGGCCGACCAAGTCCGCTGCCGGGTTCCGCACCGTGGCCATGCCCTCGATCATCGTGCCCGACTTTCGACGTCACCTGATGGCGTTCGTGCTGTCCGGGACCGAAGCGTTGATCTTCACGGGGGAGAAGGGCGCACCTCTGAAGCGGGGGAACTGGCACAAGTCGGTGAAGTGGATCGTGACCGTGGCCAAGGTTGAGTTGCCCAAGGGCTTCCACTTCCACGACCTGCGGCACACGGGCAACAACCTGGCGGCGGCTTCCGGGGCGAGTACTCGTGAGCTGATGCACCGGATGGGGCACGGCAGCATGAGGGCGGCGCTGATCTACCAGCACGCCACAAGCGAGCGTGACCAGGAGATAGCCGACTCGCTGAGTGCTCGGGTCCAGGCTGCCAGGGACGGCGAAGGGGCACGCCAGGAAGCCTCGGACGGAGAAGACGCAGGTGGCTAATCGCACGTTAATCGCACGGCGGGTCTGAAGACGGCGGAAGGGGTGCCTCCCAAGATCGGGAGACACCCCTTCTGACCTGCTAAGACAAGCTAAGAGCGGGTGACCGGGATCGAACCGGCATGACCAGCTTGGAAGGCTGGGGCTCTACCATTGAGCTACACCCGCGTTCGCCCTCTGGGGGAGGGCGCGGAAATAGCTTAGCGTGTCGCGCTAAGCTACGGGTGACCGGGGCGTGGCGCAGCTTGGTAGCGCACCCGCTTTGGGAGCGGGGGGTCGCAGGTTCAAATCCTGTCGCCCCGACGGTTGCCCCTGACCAGCCATGACGGTGGTCAGGGGCGTTTTTCGTCTTACGGGTGGAGCAGGCGCTGCCACCACGGTCTGGTGGGTTTGCGCAGCAGCCTGGACTGGCGGGCGTCGGTGCGCAGGGCGCACTGGCGGTACTCGACCTCTGCCTTGAGCGACTCGGGTGTCCACTCCATGTGACCCATCTCCTCTGGTGGTGTGGTGTCCACGGTCGTGCTGAGGAGGGCCGGGTCGCATCGGAGGGTCACGTGGTTCGGTGACGCGGATCCCGCACCCGGAGGGGTAAGGGATCCGCGTCCACGGGGTAAGGGGCTATCGGGTCAGGCGCAGGGTGAGGACCTGGAACGGGCGTAGTTCTAGGTCGGTGGACGCGTCTGTCAGGGGGCGTTCGAGCAGGTCGGTTTCCACCACGTGTGCCACCGGGAACGAGGTGTTGAGGGTGGCTCGGGCTCGGCCGCCCAGGGATTCGTAGAGTCGGACTACCACGTCACCTGAGCGGTCGTCGGCCAGTTTGACCGCCTCGACCACGACCGCGGGGTTGTCCACGGACACCAGTGGCGGCACCTCCTGGAGGCCGTGGACCTCGCGGTGCGGGAGGTTGATCCGGTAGCCCGCGGCGACCGCCTCGGGGATGCCCGCGCCGACCACGAGCGCGTGGCGGAAGCGGTGCGTGCCCTGGTCGGTCTGGGGGTCGGGGAACCTCGGGGCGCGGAGCAGGGAGAGCCTGACGGTGGTCGTGGTGCCGCCGTCGTCACGGGTCGTGCGGGTCACGTCGTGGCCGTAGGTCGAGTCGTTCGCCAGCGCCACGCCGTAGCCCGGTTCGCCGACGTGCAGCCACCGGTGCGCGCAGATCTCGAACTTGGCCGCCTCCCACGAGGTGTTGACGTGGATCGGGCGGTGCAGGTGGCCGAACTGGGTCTCGGCCGTCGACACCTCGGCCCGCACGTCCAGCGGGAACGCCAGTTTCAGCAGCTTCTCGACCTCGTGCCACTCCACCTCGGTGTCGATGTCCACCTGCCGCGCGCCTTCCAGCAGGCGGATGGTCTGGGTGATCGTCGACTTGCCGAACGCCCGCCGCACCAGCAGACCGTCGGTCAACGCCGTCACCTCGCCGTCGGTGAGGTCGACGCGGTTGTTGCGGTAGAAGGGGTCGATGTCCCACGCGTCCCACTGGTTCGGCGTGTCCGCGTGCAGCTGCGGCAGGTTGGCGACCGCGCCGGGCGGCAGGACCTCGCGGGACGCCACCAGGTCGTACACCGACGTCAGCAACCCGTTGGGGGACACGGTGACGCGCAGGAACCCGTTGTCCAGCACGCCGTCGACCGGGGTGACGGGCCGCGGCACGGGCACCGCGCGGGCGCTTGCCGTCAGGGCGTCGAACACCAGCGGCGTCGACCCGGATCCCGCCAGCGCGGCGACCGACCCGTCGATGATCTCGCCCAGTTCGACCGCCACCCGCGCGTAGGTCGCCTCCGCCTCGCGGTGCACCCACGCGATCGAGCTGCCCGGCAGGATGTCGTGGAACTGGTGCAGCAGCACGGTTTTCCACAGCCGGTCGAGGTCGTCGTACGGGTAGGGGACCGCGGAGTCGACGAAGGCCGCCGTCGCCCACAGCTCGGCCTCGCGCAGCAGGTGTTCGCTGCGCCGGTTGCCCTGCTTGGTCCGCGCCTGGGTCGTGTACGTGGCCCGGTGCTTCTCCAGGTACAGCTCGCCGGCCCACACGGGCGCGTTCGGGTACTCGTCCTGCGCCCCCTGGAAGAACGCGGCGGGCGTCTCGATCGTCACGGTCGGCGAGCCTTCGAGGTCCGCCACGCGCTTGGCCGTCTCCAGCATCTCCCGCGTCGGCCCGCCGCCGCCGTCGCCGTACCCGAACGGCACCAGCGATCGCGTCGCCACGGCGTGCTCGGCGAACTGCCTGCTGGCACGGGCCAGTTCCTCGCCGGACAGCGACGAGTTGTACGTGTCCACGGGCGGGAAGTGGGTGAACACCCGACTCCCGTCGATGCCCTCCCACCAGAACGTGTGGTGCGGGAACCGGTTGATCTGGTTCCACGACAGCTTCTGCGTCAGGAACCAGCGAGACCCCGACAGCTTGATCAGCTGGGGGAGCGCGGCGCTGTAGCCGAACGAGTCGGGCAGCCACACCTCCTCGGTCTCCACGCCGAACTCGGCGAGGAAGAACCTCTTGCCGTGCACCAGTTGCCGGGCCATCGCCTCGCCGCCGGGCATGTTCGTGTCCGACTCGACCCACATGCCGCCGACCGGGATGAACTGGCCGCGCGCCACGCGAGCGGAGATCCGCTCGAACACCGCCGGGTGGTGCTCCTTCATCCACGCGTACTGCTGCGCCTGCGAGCAGGCGAACACGAACTCCGGGTACTCGTCCATCAGCGCCGTCACGTTGCTGAACGTCCGCGCGCACTTGCGCACGGTCTCCCGCAGCGGCCACAGCCACGCCGAGTCGATGTGCGCGTGCCCCACGGCCGACACCCGGTGCGCGCTCGCGTTCGCCCGCCGCGACAGCACGTCCACCAGCGCCGACCGGGCGCTGCCCGCGCTGCCCGGCACGTCCTGGAAGTCCAGCAGGTCCAACGACCGGTCCACGGCGTGCAGGATCTTGTGCCGCCGAGGCTCGTGCGACGGCAGCTCGTTCATCAACCCCTGCAACGCCTGGAGGTCCGTGATCAGGTGCCACACCTCGGGGTTGAACACCGCGAGGTCCGCGCGCAGGATCCGGTACAGCGGCTCGGTCCCCGCGGTCGCCTTGTCCCCCAACGGGGTCGGCGCGAACGGCTCGAAGTCCAGGATCGTCGGGTTGCCCGCCGCCTCCAGGTAGTACAGGACCTCCGACCCGGTCACCGGCAGGTGCGTGTTGCGCGGCTCGATGCCCTTCACCGGCTCGCCCGCCGCGGTGTACGCCAGGCCTTCCGCCTGGAAGCCGGGGCCGGGGTGGGTGAACCCGAGGTCCACCACGACCTCCACCTGCAACGACGCCCACTCCGGCGGCACCTGCGCCGACAGCCGGAACCAGCTGGTGCTCCACGGCGGTCCCCACGCGTCCCCGACCCGCGCGGGTTCGTACTCAGCCGCCAGTGCCTCGGCGACCGACACCGGCTCGCCGGGCGCGTGCCACACCGCCAGGTCGACCGGGGTGGCGTGGCTGTAGAGCGCGGGCCGGATCCGTTCGCGCAGGGTCCGGTTCAGCCGCTCTTCCAGTAGCGCGCGTTCGTCGTGCACCTATCGCTCCACTTCGATCGCCGCTCGCACGCCGTCCCGTGCGAGGCCCATCCACTCGTCGAAGAAGGCGCCACCCGGCCCCCACGTCGACCGGTCCCCAGTCAATTTCAGCGTCTCCGTCCGCGCCACCGGAGAAGGTGGGGTCTCCCGCGCCTGGGCCACGATCCGCGCCACGGTCTCGCCCAGCGGTTTCGCCTTGCCCGACGTCGTCAGCAGCCCCAGGTCGTACTCGCGCTCCGGGAAGTCCACCAACGCCCGGTCCACGTCGTGCGAGCACCACCACGTGACGCCCCACAGGTCCTCGCAGGTCAGCACGTTGGCCAGGGTCCGTTCGGCGAACTCCGGCGCGTCCGCCGCGCTGATCTCCGGCTGGGCCGCCCCGAGTTCCTGCAACCACACCGGCCGTCCTGGAGTGCCCCACGCCCTGGCCAGTTCCACGAGGTACTCGGCGTGGTGCGTGCTCTCCACGCTCAACGGCCCGTACCGCTGCGCCGTCCCGTTGAACACCCACGAGTGCACGGTCGTCATCGCGCCGAGCCCCGCCGCGTGCGACGGCTGGAACGGGTGCCCGTCCTCGTACCAGACGGCGTCGTACTCCGAGTGCACGTGCGGCAGCCCCGGAGCGGTCTCGTCGCACACCGCCAGCAGCGACTCCAGCCACCGGGACGCCTCGCGCGGGGTGAGCGGGTTCGACTCGACCAGCAGGTTGGTCTCGTTGCCCAGGGTCATGCCGAGGAAGTTCGGCCGGTCCCGCAGCGCCTCCAGCAGCGTCCGCAGGTAGAACACCTGGCCGGACACCACGTCCGGGTCGGTGAACACGTTGCGGCGGTGCCACGTCTGCACCCACGACGGGTAGAAGTCGAAGCTCGACAGGTGGCCCTGCAAGGCGTCGACCTGCACGTCGAGGCCGTGTTCGAGAGCCGCGTCGACCACGGACACCAGCTGCTCCACGGCCCGCGGCCGCACGAGCCCGCGGTTGGGCTGGAACACCGGCCACAGCGGGAACACCCGCACGTGGTCCACGCCCAGCCCGGCTATCGCGGCGAAGTCGGCCCGGACGGCGTCCAGGTCGAAGTCCAGCCAGTGGTGGAACCATCCTGAGGACGGGGTGTAGTTGACACCGAATCGCAGCAAGGCGTTCCTCTCTAGCCCTTGATGGCACCTTCGCCGACCCCGCGGAAGAAGTGCTTCTGCAGGCTGATGAACAACACGATCAGCGGTGCGACGGCGATGATCGTGCCCGCCGCGACCAGCCGCTGGTTCTGGAAGAACGTGCCCTGGAGGTACGCGAGGCCGATGGTCAGCGTGTAGTTGTCCGGGTCGCTGAGCACCACCAGCGGCCACAGGAAGTCGTCCCAGCTGAACATGAACGAGAACAGCGCGACCACCAGGATCGTGCCGCGCGCGGACGGCACGGCGATGCGCCAGAACCGCTGCCACGCGTTCGCGCCGTCGATGACGGCCGCCTCCTCGACCTCCCGTTGCAGCGCCAGGAAGGCGTTGCGCATCAGCAGGACGTTCAACGCGCCGATCGCGCCGGGCAGCACGACCGCGGCGAGCGTGTCGGTCAGCCCGAACGACCGCATCACCAGGAACAGGGAGATGAGGATGACCTCGAACGGCACCAGGATGCCCGAGGCGAACACCAGCGCCGCCAGCCGTCGGCCGCGGAACTCCAGGCGGGCCAGCGCGTACCCGGCCATCGACGCCCCGACGCAGTTCGCGACCACGTTGACCACGGCCACCAGCAACGAGTTCAGCGCGAACGTCCACACCGGGACGGCCTCGGCCACGCCCGCGTAGTTCGCGAACGTCGGCTGCGACGGCACGAAGTCCGGCGCGTACACGTCCTCGCCCGCGCCCTTCAACGACGTGGAGAGCTGCCACAGGAACGGCCCGATGGTGATGGCCAGCACGAGCAGCAGCAACGCGTACCGCGCGACCCGCTTCACAGTGCCTCCTCCCGCCGGTTGAGCCGCAACGTGACCAGCAGCAGCCCCAGCGTGATCACGAACAGCACCAGGCTCAGCGCGGACGCGTAGCCGACGTTGCCGGTCAGGCCGGTGCCGGTCTGCTGGATCAGCATCACCAGCGACGTGTCCGCGCCGCCCGGCCCGCCGGAGCCGCCGGACAGCAGGTAGATCTCGGAGAACACCCGGAACCCGTTGACCGCCGACAGGGCCGCGACCAGCACCATCGTCGGCCGCAGCGCGGGCACCGTGACGGCGAAGAACCGCCGGACCGGCCCCGCGCCGTCCACCTGGGCAGCTTCGTGCAGGTCGTTGGGCACGTTCCCCAGCGCCGCCAGGTAGATGATCATGTAGTAGCCGAGGCCCTTCCAGACCGTCACGAGCATCGCGCTGAACAGCAGCAGCCACTCGTCGGTCAGGAACGGCACCGGCCTGCTGATCCACCCCAACGCCCGCAGGACGTTGTTCACCAGCCCCTGGCTGTCCAGCAGCCACGTCCAGATCAGCCCCACGACCACCGCCGACGCGATCACCGGCGTGAAGAACGCCGTGCGGAAGAACGTGATGCCCGGCAGCTTCTTCTGCACCAGCAGCGCGATGAGCAGCGGCAACACCACCAGGGGCGGCACGATGCACGCCAGGTAGAGCGAGCTGTTGCGCAGCGCCAGCCAGAACTTCGGGTCGTCGAGCATCCGCTGGAAGTTCGCGAGCCCGGTGAACCGGCCGCCGCCGAGCGCGGTGGCGTCGGTGAACGCCAGCACGATCATGTTCACGAACGGCGCGAGGCTGAACGCGACGACGACGGCCAGTCCCGGCAGCAGGAACAGCCAGGGGGTGTACCAGCGGGTCACCCGAGCAGACGATCGCATTCGGCGACCGTGTCGTCCAACGCCTGCTTCGCGGACTTCTTGCCGAGCATGGCGTCCGCGAGGTTCTGCCGCAGGGAGTCCTGCATCTGCTGGCTGAACTGCACTGGCGTGTAGTTGATCGAGTCGCCGAGCTGCCTCGCCGCCGCGACCCGCACCCTGGCCTCGTCCGTCCCGTCCTCGGTGGTGAAGTACGGGTCCTTCATGCCGTCGCGGGTCGACGGGAAGATGGTCGCGATCTTGGCGAACGCGAGCTGGTTCTTCGCGTTCGTCACGAACCGGCCGAACGCCAGCGCGGTGGCCTTGTTCTTGCTGGAGTTCGGCACCGAGACGCCGTGCACGAACATGTTGGCCTTGCCGGTGTTCGTGATCGGCTTGGTGATGCCGATGTTCGCGTACAGCGAGGGCGCGTCGGTCTTGAACTTGCCGAGGTCGTAGGCCGAGCCGGGCGTCAACGCGGTCTGCTGGGCCATGAACTTCGCGCCGGACCCGGTGTAGTTCTGCGTCAGCGCCTCCGCGACCAGCCCGCCGCCGTCGTACATGCGCTTGTAGCTGTCGACCAGCTCGACGCCCTTGGCCGAGTTGAAGGTGAACTTCGTGCCGTCGGCGTTCATCATCTCCACGCCGTAGAGCCCGAAGTCCGCGATCGACGGGGTCTGGCCGAGCATCGCGACCTTGCGGTCGGTCTTCTGCGCCATGGCCAGCGCGGCGCTCTCCAGTTCGGCGAACGTCGTCGGAGGTTTGTCCGGGTTCAACCCGGCCTCGGTGAACAGCGCTTTGTTGTAGAACACCGGTCCGGTGTTCAGGTACCACGGGAATCCGTACGTGCCCGCTTTACCCGGAATGGCGTAGGCCGACCACGCGTTGTCGAGGTAATCGGCCTTCGCGTCCGCCGCGGCCTGGTCCAGGTCGACCAGTTGACCCGCCTTGGCGAGCGGGTAGCTCAGGTCCGGCGGCACGTTGACCACGTCCGGCAGGGAGCCCGCGGACGCGTCGGCCAGTACCTTGGTGAGGTACCCGTCGGCGGGCTGGTCGATCCACTTGACCGTCGTTCCGGCGTGTTCCCGCTGGAAATCGGCTATGACCCCCTCCACGTACGCCGTGTACTTGGGTTTCAGCGCCCACGTCTGGAAGGTGATCCCGCCCGTGACCTCGCCGCCGACCGCACCTCCCTCCTGGCTCGTCCCGGACAGTCCGCAACCCGCGAGGGTCGCCGCCGCCAAGCCCATCAGGAATACGCGTCGAGTCGTCCGCATCAGCGCACCTCCGTGTTGTCCCGACCGTAGCTAAACCGGTATAGCTGTAGCCACCCTCAATCGATTCACTTGTCTACTTCCGGACAGGCTGGTGCGTGTGAAACGTCCGACGATCCGAGATATCGCGCTGCGCGCGGGGGTCTCGAAAGGCGCGGTCTCGCTCGCGCTCAACGGCCGACCGGGTGTCTCCGACGCGACCCGGCAGCGCATCCTCGCCGTCGCGGACGCGCTGGCGTGGCGGCCGAACAGCGCCGCCCGCGCGCTGTCCGCCGCTCGCGCCGACGCGGTCGGGCTGGTGTTCGCCCGCCCCGCCCGCACGCTCGGCGTCGAGTCGTTCTTCTTCCAGCTCATCTCCGGCTTGCAGGCCGAGCTGTCGACGCGGTCGGTCGCGCTGCTGTTCCAGGTCGTGGAGGACCAGGCCGCGGAGGTCGAGCTGTACCGGCGGTGGTCGTCCGAGCAGCGGGTCGACGGGGTGTTCCTGGTCGACCTGCGGGTGGACGACCCGCGGATCGCGCTCGTCGAGGGGCTGCGGCTGCCCGCCGTGGTCATCGGCGGCCCCGGCCACCACGGCGGGCTGGCCAGCGTGTGGGCCGACGACGCCAAGGCGATGGTGTCGATCATCGAGCACCTCGGCGCGCTGGGGCACCGGCGGATCGCGCGGGTGGCCGGGCTGCCGGGGCTGCTGCACACCGAGCGCCGGACGACCGCGTTCCACGAGGCCGCCGCCGCGTGGGGCATCACCGCGGCCGAGTGCGTCGCCACCGACTACACCGACGAGCAGGGCGCGAGCGCCACGCGGGACCTGCTCACCGGCCCGACGCCGCCGACCGCGATCGTCTACGACAACGACGTGATGGCCGTGGCGGGCGCGGCGGTCGCCGCCGAGCTGGGGGTCGCGGTCCCGGACGACGTGTCGCTGGTGGCGTGGGACGACTCACCGCTGTGCAGGCTGCTGCACCCGCCGCTGACCGCGTTGGCGCGGGACACGTTCGCCTTCGGCGGGCGCGCGGCGGAAGCGCTGCTGAGCGTGCTGGACGGCGAGCCGCCCGCGGACGTCGAGGACCAGGTGCCGGTGCTGGTCGCGCGCGGCAGCACCGGCCCTCCCCGCTAGTCCAGGCCGTCGACGAACTCCGCGAGCAGCGCGGCGAACGCCTCCGGGTCCTCCTCGTGCGGCGTGTGCCCGACGCCGTCGAGCACCTGCACCCCGCCGCGCCACAGCGTCGGGATCTTCAGCCCCCGCAGGTAGTCCAGCGACACCAGCTGCTCCTCGCGGCCGTGCAGCACGGCCAGCGGCTTGTCCAAGCCCGCCACGATCGCGGCCTCGTCGGCGAACGCGCCGGTGCCGATGGCCGCGCCGATGCCCTCGCGGGCGGCCGGGTCGGTGGCCAGGATGTCGGCGATGGCTCCGTGCAGCGACCGGGACGACCCCGGTGCGAGCTGGGCGGACGCGTAGGCCTCGGCGTCGGCCTCGCTCACCTCGCCGACGAACCCGACGCCGACCGCCGGGTTCGGCAGGTAGCCCAGCGGGATCGCGCTCGGGTCGGGCAGCGGCGGCGTGCCGAAGACCGCGTACCCCGCCGCGTCCGGGAGTTGGGGGCTCGCCTCCAGGACGATGTGCCCGCCCAGGCTCCAGCCGACGAACACCGCGTCCAGCGCGCCCACCACCTCGGCGAACCCGGCCACCACCGAGGTGAAGGTCGCCATCGAGTAGCCGCCGTCGGGGCGCTGCGACCCGCCGTGGCCCGGCAGGTCCGGGGCCAGGCAGCGGAACCGCCGCCCGAACGGCCCGTCCAGCAGCGGCTGCCACGTCCGGGACGACGACGAGTTCCCGTGCACCAGCACGACCGGTCGCCCGGTCCCCGTGCTCTGCCGGTGGGCGATCTCGAGTCCGTTGACGCTGACCATGTCTCTCCTAGCGCGGCAACTTCTCACCGATGTCGAGGGTGGGCACGGTGACGGTCACCGTGTCCGGGTACTTGATGCCCGCCCCGGTGTTGAGCACGACCACGTCCTCGTCCTCACGGAGCCAGCCTTCCTTGCGCAGCAACCTGACCGCCGCGAACGCCGCCGCGCCCTCCGGGCAGACGAACGCGCCTTCCAACCGCGCGCAGAGCTCCTGCGCGGCCAGCAACGCCTCGTCGTCCACCGCGATCGCCGTGCCGCCAGTCTCGTACAGCGCGTCGAGGATCAGGAAATCCCCCAGCGCTTTCGGCACGTTGATGCCGAAGGCGACGGTCTTCGAGTCCGGCCACGGCTCCGCGGTCCGCTCGCCCGCCTCGAACGCCTTCACGATCGGCGCGCACCCGGCGGCCTGCACCGCGACGAGCCGGGGCAGCTTCCCGGTGATCCAGCCCAGTTCCCGCATCTCCAGGAGTGCCTTGTGGATCCCGATCAGCCCGACCCCGCCGCCGGTCGGGTAGAGGATCACGTCCGGGCACCGCCAGCCGAGCTGCTCGACGATCTCGTACCCCATCGTCTTCTTGCCCTCGATGCGGTAGGGCTCCTTCAGCGTCGAGGTGTCGAACAGCTCACCGTCCGAAGAGGACACCAGCTCGCCGATCATCTTCCCCGCGTCGCCGATGAGGCCGTTGACCAGGTACAGGTCCGCGCCGCTGACCGCGCACTCGGCGCGGGTGATCTCGGGAGCGTCCACCGGCATGGCGATCACGCTGCGCAGCCCCGCACGGGCCGCGTACAGCGCCCAGGCCGCGCCCGCGTTGCCGTTCGTCGGCATGGCGATCGCCTTCGCGCCCAGTTCCGCCGCCCGCGACACCCCCACCGCCGCGCCGCGAGCCTTGAACGACCCGGTCGGCACCAGCCCCTCGTCCTTCATCAGCAGCCCCGGCACGCCCAGCGCCTCGCCGAGCCGGGGGAGCGGCAGCAGCGGCGTCATCCCCTCGCCCAGGCTGACCACGTTCGCCTCGTCCCGCACGGGCAGCACCTCGTGGTAGCGCCACAGCGACGGCGGCCTGCCCGCCAGGTCCGCGGGCGTCACGGAGTCCCGCACGGCGGCCAGGTCGTAGCGGGCCAGCAGCGGCGACCCGCACTCGCACAGGTTCGCGAGCGCGTCGGCGTCGTGGCGGCGGTCGCAGCGGGCGCAGTCCAGGTGCGTCAACCGGCTGTAGGTCATGCCCTCCAGCCAACCACGATCACCCCCGCTGCCGGGCGGCGAACGCCCTGGCCTTCGCGCGGTTCCCGCAGACCCGCATCGTGCACCAGCGCCTGCTGTTGTTGCGGGACACGTCCCAGAACACCCAGCCGCACGTCTCGGCCGGGCACCGCTTGAGCCGCGCCGACTGCCCCGTCACGACCAGGCGCGACCACGCGACGCCCACGGTCGCCAGCGCGCGCGGCACCCCGGCGAGACCGGGGGAGGGCTGGAGCGGGGCTTGCGGGGAGAGGCTCGCGAGCAGCGGCAGCGAGCGGAGCACCGCCTCGCCGACGGCGAGCAGGTGGGGTGAGGCCGGGCCGTCGACGGCGAGGGCCTCGCGGATGCCGGTCCGCAGGTCGACCAGCGACCGCAGGTCCGCGGCGGTGGGCTGGGCGGGCCGGTCGAGGAGCTTGAGGGCCAGCAGCCACTCGCCCGCCGCGGCGGTGGTGGCGAACTCGTCCGTCTCGTCGTCGAGGTCGACGGTGTTGGTGAACGCCCGGACCAGCTCGGCGTCGGCCGACGGCTCGATCATGACTACCCGCCAAACGCGTTGGGTGGTTATCCGCCACCCACGGTACCGGCGGAACCGTTCTTGGACGCTTTCGCGCCCGAAGAGCCCAAGAACGGTCCCGTCTCAAGCGGGAGTGGCCACCTGCTCGCTGACGACCTGGGCGGCGGCGGAGACCAGCGCGGTCACCGACGGGTTGCCCGAGTTGTCCTGGCGCCACGCGAACTGCGTGTACACCCGGAACGGGGGGACCCAGGGCAGCCTGCGCAGCCTGCCGTCCGCCAGCTCCGCGGCGACCGTGACCTCGGGGACGAGCGAGATCCCCAGACCCGAGGCGACCGCGCGCTTGGCGGCGTCGATCGAGTCGAGCGCCAGCACCGGCGACCTCGACTCGCTGTCGTGCAACCCCAGTGCTTGTTCGAACTGCTCGTAGTAGCTGGCGCCGTTCTCGGCCCTGACCAGCGTGCTGCCGCGCAGCTCGTCCTCGGTGATCACCGACCGCCTGGTGAGGGCGTGCGTCGGCCCGCTGACCATGACCAGCGGCTCGGGGCAGAGCACCGTCGACTCCAACCCCTCGCGGGGTTCGATCGGCCCGATGAAGAACGCGCAGTCGAGGCGGCCTTCCCGGACCGACGACAGGTTCGACTGCGTGTTCCTCGAGTGCAGCGAGATCTGGACGCTCGGATAGCGCCAGCACATGTACTCGATGAGCGGTAACAGCCGGTAGTCGGTCAGACTCTGTGCGCTGCCGATGACCAGCTTGCCGTGCGGCTCGCCGTTCATCGTGATGGCTTTTCTGGCCTTGTCGGTAAGGGTGATGATGTTGCGCGCGAAGGGCAGGAGCTCAACGCCCGCGGACGTCATCTGGATGCCTCGGGGAAGGCGTCGGAACAACGAGACCCCGAGTGTCTCCTCGAGTGCCTTGATACGGGTAGTGATCGTGGGCTGCGAGCAATTCAGAGTGGCGGCGGCCTTCGTAAAACTTCCCGTTTGAACCACAGTTGTGAACGCCAAAAGCTGACGCGTCTCCATGGAGCTCCCCAACGGTGCGTAAAAGAGTGATCCACGAACGCCGGGGTAGGACGGCGTCGTGGGGACCGGTGCGTTGGCGGCAGTTGACCTGGCTGCGGGTAGGTGCGGTCAGGTCGGCTGGGGCGTCAACATCGCCGGGCGACCGTGCTGTGCGCCGAAAGGAACTGGTAGAACCACAGCGGAACGGGGCGTTGGACCCGTGTGGCGAAGGGGGTGTCGGAGGCAGGGGTGAGCGCGCGGTGGCTCGGGGACAGCGGCGGAATGGATCTCATCGGGTCATCGACACCTTGTCTGGTAGGTGGTTGAAAAGCTCGATGACATTGTCTCGCTCGTTTCTTGCGTCCCGTTACCGGTTGCGTCCGCTGCTGGTCCCCCCAGAACGTCCGGCAACTTTCATCGGTTGAGCAAGGTGGTCCCAGGCTCGCGCGTCACGCTACCTGACCTGCACACGAATGGACTACGGCGAGTGGAGTCATCTCAACAAGTGAAAGTTTTCCATGAGGCACTGCTCCGGTTGGCCTCTATTCACTCGTTGTGCGTAACCCCCCTTGGTTTCGGTCGCGTTCGGTGAGTCTCGACTGCGACACACGTGTTACTCGGGCAACTCTAGGTAAGCAGGGCGTCCTGTGTACGGCTTCGGAGAGTCAACAGATGTGATTGCCACTCGAATGGCCTAATCTGCTGCTGAACCGGCTAGTACCGCATAGGCCGGCCGGTCGAACCCCGTCCGCTGTCCGCACGCGCGTCGACCGTTCGGAGCGCTTCCGCGCTTGATCCACTTTCCCGTGGTCAGCGCGGTGAACCCCCTGAACGGCCCAGCGCCGCACCGGACGCCGTGACGCACTCGTCCGACGTCGTCGACCGGCGTCCGGTTCCCCTCCGCTCGCGGCGGGCTCAGCGCGTCAGTGGTGACCCTCGGTCTTGGCGTACACGCAGCCGTCCACGCCCGCCGGTTCCGTCACGGCGCTCGTGCCCTCGACGGGCTTGCACCAGAGGTGCCGCAACCCGAGGTCGTCGGTGCCCAGTTCCTCGGACGTGAGCGCGAAGCCGTCGCCGAAGCTGAAGTCCGGGTTCTCGGTCAGCGTCCCGGCGGCCAGCCCCGCCTTCCAGAACTCCTGGAGCTTCCGCGCGCCGTCCGGCTTGAACAGCACCAGCCCGACCTTCGCGAACGGCGGCACCGAGCAGGTGGCCCATGACGCCACGAACGGCTCGTACAGCTTCGCCCGGTCGGCCCCCAGGTAGGAGGAGAACTCCTCGGTGGTCCCGGTCTTGGCGTCGGCGCACTGGCCGCCGCTCGCCCCGCGCGTCCACCGCACGACCTCTTCCAGGGTGGTGAACGGCCCGGCGGGGGCGATCACCTTGGCGGTCGCGGGGTGGTGGCCGGCGTGGGGGTCGGCCAGGGGATCGGTGGGCGCGCACGCGGCCAGCAGGGCCAGACCGGTCAACGCCAGGGTCATCGCGCGCACGCGCATTCCGCCACCTCACATTGGTCTAGACCCCTCACGGTAGGGGTTCGGGGTCGCGCCGGATAGGGGGTCAGCGCACCCCCGGCAGGTCGGCGCGGCGGGCCGACCACCTAGACTCGACGGGAATCCCGACGCCTGTCGTGGTGTTTCGGGGTGTTCCGCACGTCATGTTCGTTACGAGGAGACCACGTTGAAGAGCACCGTCGAGCACCTGAGCCCGACGCGGGTCCGGATCAACGTCGAGGTGCCGTTCGACGAGCTCAAGCCGGACTTCGACCGCGCTTACCGCAAGCTTGCCAAGCAGGTGCGCATCCCCGGCTTCCGTCCTGGCAAGGCACCCGCACGCGTTCTGGAGAGCCGCATCGGCCGCGGCGCCGTACTGGACGAGGTCGTCCAGGAGGCCATCCCCGCGAAGTACCTGGAAGCCGTGAACAGCGGCGAGGTGCGCACGCTCGGCCGCCCCGAGTTCGAGGTCACGAACATCGCCGACGGCGACTCCCTCGCGTTCAGCGCCGAGGTCGACATCCGCCCGGAGATCACCGTGCCCGCGTTCGGCGAGCTGTCGGTGAGCGTCGAGGACCAGGAGGTCGAGGAGTCCGACGTCGACACGCAGCTCGACGAGCTGCGCGCCCGCTTCGGCACCCTGACCGGCGTCAAGCGCGAGGCGGCCGAGGGCGACTTCGTCGTCGTCGACCTGTCCGCGACCGTGGACGGCGAGGAGGTCGACGAGGCCAAGACCTCCGGCCTGTCCTACGAGATCGGCTCCGGCCAGCTCGTCGAGGGCATCGACGAGGCCCTGATCGGCGCCTCCGAGGGCGAGACCAAGACCTTCACCACCACGCTGGTCGCCGGCGAGCACTCCGGCCGCGAGGCCGAGGTCAGCGTCGTGCTCAGCAGCGTGAAGGAGCGCCAGCTCCCCGAGCTGGACGACGAGTTCGCCCAGCTCGCCAGCGAGTTCGACACGCTGGACGAGCTGAAGGGCGACCTGCGCACCCGCCTCGGCCGCGTGAAGAAGATGCAGCAGGGCGTCGAGGCCCGCGACAAGGTCCTCGAGGCGCTGCTCGCGACCACCGAGGTCCCGCTGCCCGAGGCCGTCGTCCAGGGCGAGGTCGACGCGCGCAAGCACGACGCCGTGCACTCGTTCGACCACGACGAGGCCCGCTTCGCCGAGTGGCTGACCGAGCAGGGCCAGACGCAGGAGGAGTTCGACACCGAGGTGCGCACCGCGGCCGAGCAGGCCGTGAAGACGCAGCTCGTGCTCGACTCGATCGCCGACGCCGAGGAGATCAGCGTCACCGACGCCGAGCTCACCGAGCGGATCATCTACCAGGCGCAGCGCTTCGGCATCAGCCCGGACGAGTACGTCAAGCGCGCGCAGCAGTCGGGCCAGCTCGGCGCGATCTTCGCCGACGTCCGCCGCGGCAAGGCCCTCGCGGCCGTCGTCCGCCAGGCGACTGTGACCGACGCCACCGGCAACACCCTGGACCTCGACGAGCTGTTCGGCGAGTCCAAGTCGGACGACTCCACCGGGGAATCCGCCGAGCAGTAAAGCCCTGAGCGAAAACGGGCGGTGTCGGGAAGTTGACACCGCCCGTCTTCGTTAAGGTCGCTCGTAGGGATTCCGGCAGATCGGGATCAGCAACAGAGTCAAGCCACGGCGGAGCAGTCCTCCCCGTTCCTCCTGGAGTAAGGCAGGCAGACGTGACGCAGCACTCCTTCCCGACGCCCGAGATGCGGTCGTCCGCGGGGATGAACCTCAACGACTCGGTTTTCGAGCGGCTGCTCCGAGAGCGGATCATCGTGTTGGGCTCCCAGGTCGAAGAGGGCATCGCCAACCAGATCACCGCGCAGCTCCTCCTGCTGGCCGCTGAGGATCCTGAAAAGGACATCACCCTCTACATCAACTCGCCCGGCGGCTCGGTCACCGCGGGCATGGCCATCTTCGACACGATGCAGCTCATCGAGCCGGACGTCGCCACCACCGCCATGGGCCTCGCGGCGTCCATGGGCCAGTTCCTGCTCTCCGCGGGCGCCCCCGGCAAGCGCTCGATCCTGCCCCACGCGCGCGTGCTCATGCACCAGCCGTCCGCGGGCGTCGGCGGCACGGCGGCCGACATCGCGATCCAGGCGGACATGCTGACCCGCACGAAGCACGAGATGGCGGAGCTCATCGCCGAGCACACCGGGCAGCCGGTGGACCGGATCATCGCCGACTCGGACCGCGACCGCTGGTTCACCGCGGCCGAGGCCCTCGAGTACGGCTTCGTCGACAAGGTGATCACCCGCCCCACCCGCGTCTCGAACGCCTGACCGCGGCACAACCCAGGAGACCTCAAGTGGACCAGTCCTACGCGCCTCAGTCCCGGTACGTGCTGCCGTCGTTCGTCGAGCGCACCAGCTACGGGGTCAAGGAGTCCAACCCCTACAACAAGCTGTTCGAGGAACGCATCATCTTCCTCGGCGTGCAGGTCGACGACGCCTCGGCGAACGACGTCATGGCGCAGCTCCTGTGCCTCGAGTCGGACGACCCGGACCGCGACATCCTGCTCTACATCAACTCGCCCGGTGGCTCGTTCACCTCGCTGATGGCCATCTACGACACGATGCAGTTCGTCCGCCCGGACATCCAGACGTACTGCCTCGGCCAGGCCGCCTCGGCCGCCGCCGTCCTGCTCGCCGCGGGCACCCCCGGCAAGCGGCACGCGCTGCCGAACGCCCGGATCCTGATCCACCAGCCTTCGACCGAGGGCGTCTACGGTCAGGTGTCGGACCTCGAGATCCAGTCCAACGAGATCCAGCGCGTTCGCCGCCTCATGGAGACCACGCTGGCGCACCACACGGGCCGCTCCCCGGAGCAGGTCCGGCTCGACGTCGAACGTGACAAGATCCTGACCGCGGACGCCGCGAAGGAGTACGGCATCGTCGACGCCGTCCTCCCGTACCGGAAGCTCTCGGCCAACAAGTGACGCCCGACACGCCGAGCTGACCGGGCCTACCGGTCAGCTCGGCGGGTCCGGGGGACGCTGGTCCTCCCGCTTGGACGGGTTGGCCAGGTACCGTCGAGAGGAATGGGCGGAACTCGTGTCCAACGGGTCTCGCCACACGATCAGGCGCCGCACATCAGGGTGTGCGCCGGAGGGGACAGAGGTCAGCGGTCATGGCGCGTATCGGTGACGGCGGCGACCTGCTGAAGTGTTCTTTCTGCGGAAAGAGCCAGAAGCAGGTGAAGAAACTCATCGCTGGCCCCGGCGTTTACATCTGCGATGAGTGCATCGACCTCTGCAACGAGATCATCGAGGAGGAGCTCGCGGAAGCGGGCGACGTCAAGCTCGATGAGTTGCCGAAGCCGTCTGAGATCCACGAGTTCCTCGACCAGTACGTCATCGGTCAGAGTGAGGCGAAGCGGACTCTCGCGGTGGCGGTCTACAACCACTACAAGCGCATCCAAGCGGGTGATCGAGGGCGCGAGGGCAGGGACGACGGCGTCGAGCTGGCGAAGTCGAACATCCTGATGCTCGGGCCGACGGGGTGTGGCAAGACCTACCTCGCCCAGACCCTGGCGAAGATGCTGAACGTTCCGTTCGCCATCGCGGACGCGACCGCCCTCACCGAGGCCGGTTACGTCGGCGAGGACGTCGAGAACATCCTGCTGAAGCTCATCCAGGCAGCCGACTACGACGTGAAGCGCGCCGAAACCGGCATCATCTACATCGACGAAGTCGACAAGATCGCCCGGAAGAGTGAAAACCCGTCCATCACCCGTGATGTGTCCGGTGAGGGCGTCCAGCAGGCGCTGCTCAAAATACTGGAGGGGACCACGGCCTCGGTGCCCCCGCAGGGCGGTCGTAAGCACCCCCACCAGGAGTTCATCCAGATCGACACGACGAACGTGCTGTTCATCGTGGCTGGGGCGTTCGCGGGCCTGGAGAAGATCATCCAGGACCGCGTGGGCAAGCGCGGGCTCGGCTTCGGCGCCGAGGTGCGCACCAAGGCCGAGGTCGACGCGGCGGACTACTTCGCCGACTCGATGCCCGAGGACCTGATCAAGTTCGGCCTCATCCCGGAGTTCATCGGCCGTCTCCCGATGGTCGCGAGCGTCACGAACCTGGACAAGCCGTCCCTGGTCAAGATCCTCACCGAACCGAAGAACGCGCTGGTCAAGCAGTACCAGAAGCTCTTCGAGATGGACGGCGTCGAGCTCGAGTTCACCAAGACCGCCATGGAGGCCGTCGCCGACCAGGCGATCCTCCGCGGCACCGGTGCCCGTGGGCTCCGGGCGATCATGGAGGAGGTGCTGCTCCCCGTCATGTACGACATCCCGAGCCGCACCGACGTCGCCAAGGTCGTCATCACGGAGCAGACGGTCAAGGAGAACGTGAACCCGACGATCGTCGCCCGGCAGCCCAGCAGGCGCGAACGCCGCGAGAAGTCGGCTTAGGAGCACCATCGCGGATGGGCGCACTCCGGTCCGGAGTGCGCCCGCTCGTGCGTCTGGAGGAAATCCGTGTCGATGCCCTACGTCCTGCTGCTGCACGGCCTGAACGGGTCGGGTCCGACGCACTGGCAGAACTGGCTCGCGGGCGAGCTGGCCCACCACGGGGCCCAGGTGGACCTGCCGTCGTTCACCGAGCCCGACCACCCGTCGCTGGACGTGTGGCTGGCCGAGCTGCGCTCCCACCTGATGGCCGCCCCCACAACGGGTGAACGTGTGGTCGTCGCGCACTCCCTCGGCTGCCTGCTGTGGCTGCACCACGCCGCGAGCGACCCCGACCCCGCGCTGCGCTTCGACCGGGTCCTCCTCGTGGCCCCGCCGAGCCCGACGATCGACGAGCCCCTCATCGCCTCCTTCATCCCCGTCCCCGCGGACGTGGACGGCCTCCGCAGGGCCGCCGGGACGACCCGCCTGGTCGCGGGCGAGGGCGACCCGTACTGCACGGTGGCCGAGGCGAAGCTCCTCGCGGAGTCACTGAGGATCGAGCTGGACGTCGTGGTCGGCGGAGGCCACCTCAACGTCGACGCGGGCTACGGGCCGTGGAGCGCGGTCCTCAAGTGGGTCCGCAGCGACCGGGCGCCGCTCACGCCGCGCTAGGCGCTGGACTTCGGCACGCGCTTGCCGACGAACCGGACCACGTCCGGCACGGCCCGGCGGAAGAAGCGGTCGTCGTGACCGCCGGGGCCGATCGAGCCGACCACGGGCTTCTTCTCCTTGATGAACTGCCGCGCGCCGACGATGAACCGGTCCTTGTCCCCGATCCACACGCCGACCGGCACGTCGCCGAGTTCGGCCTGGTGCTTGAGCGGGTCGAGGGACGCCCACTGGTCGGCGTTCGCGAACGCCTTGCGCTTTGCCATCTCCGGCCACGACGTGAGCAGGCCGGGCGCGATCGTGGCGACGGCCTTGAGGGGGTCGCGGCGCTCGTTGCGGCGGCGGGCGTAGAGGAGGGCTCCGAAGCCGCCCATGGACACGCCGGTTGCGGCGAACGGCTGGGGCCCGAGGCCGCGTTCGGCGAGCCAGCGGGGGACCTCTTCGAGCAGCATCGCCATCGGGTCGTCGCCGGGGACGTTCTCGTGCCAGTAGTTGTCGCCGCCGTCGACCGCGACGTACCCGAACGGCCGCACCGCGCCGCGCACGACGGCGGACGTGTACACCTCGACCATCCCGCCGACGGCCGCGTACCGGGCGTTGCCGTGCAGGCCGTGGAGCAGGATCGACATGGGCAGGTTCTTCGGGGTCGGACCGGGCGGCACGATGGTCACCAGGTCGACGTCCCGGCCCCTGGCGGCCGAGTGGACCCGGTCCACCCTCACGACCGCGCGCTTGCCCGCGGGCTTGGGTCCGGCGATGCCGACGGCCAGCCGCAGGGCCTCGCCCAGCGGCGCCGAGCCGTTCAACGCCACCCCGAGGCCCGCCGCCGTCACGCCAGCGGCGCCGAAAGCGGCCAGCACCGTTCGCCGGTGCACAGCCGCCCGTGGCTTGTCGTCTTCCATGTCCCCCGCCCTCCGCACGACACATCGTGCGCCGGCAAGGCGGTGTTTCGCCACAAAGACAGGGGGTACCCCACAGGGTTTTGCCCGAACGTCCCCGCCTTCCGCCGCAGCGTGACCGCCCGTGTGCGGCCCGTGGTCAGCTTTGCACTCGTTCGGCTCCCGAGTAGACGTTCAGGGAGTCGCCCCGCAGGAAACCGATCAAGGTCATGCCCTGCTCCTCGGCCAGTTCGGCGGCCAACGACGACGGGGCCGACACGGCGGACAGGACCGGGATGCCCGCCATCGCCGCCTTCTGCACCAGCTCGAACGACGCCCGCCCGGACACCATCAGCACGTGCCCGCGCAGCGGGATCCGGTCGTTCATCAGCGCCCAGCCGAGGACCTTGTCGACCGCGTTGTGCCTGCCCACGTCCTCGCGCACCACCAGCGGCTCGCCGTCGGCCGTGAACAGCCCGGCCGCGTGCAGCCCGCCGGTCGACGCGAACACCTTCTGCTGGGTCCGCAGCGCGTCCGGCAACGTCGTCAGCACGTCCACGCGCACCTTCGTCGTGTCGCCCGCGGGGGAGAAGGACGTCTTCAGCCGGACGGCGTCCAGCGCGGCCTTCCCGCACACCCCGCAGGAGGAGGTCGTGTAGAAGTTCCGCTCGACGCCCACGTCCGGCGGCGGCACGCCGGGGGCGAGCGCGAGGTCCAGCACGTTGTAGGTGTTCTCGCCGTCCGGGCCGGTGCCCTCGCAGAACCGGGCGGTGGAGATGTCCTCGAGGTTCGTGATCACGCCCTCGCTGAGCAGGAAGCCGTGCGCGAGCTCCACGTCCTGGCCGGGGGTGCGCATGGTCACGGCCAGCGCGCGGCCGTTCACCCGCACCTCGAGGGGTTCCTCGGCCGCCAGCGCGTCGATCTTCCTGCGCTCCCCGCGCGGCGAGAAGCTGATCACCGGGCGTCGAACCGTGACCCGTCCCATGCCCACAACCCCTAACTTCGTGCCGCTCCCCGCCAATGACCTACCGCTCGGCCGGCTTGTTCGTGCGAACACCATCGGCGGGCAATAAGTTCCGGTGGTCACCAACCAGGTTACGGAGGTGTCGGACAGTGGGTTTCCTCGACCGCTCCCGAACAGTCGCACCCGCGGACTGGAACCGCTGGCTCATCCCGCCCGCGGCGCTCTCGGTCCACCTCGCCATCGGTCAGGCGTACGCGTGGAGCGTCTTCAAGTCGCCCCTGGAGGGCGCGCTCGGTCTGAGCGGCACCCAGAGCGCGCTGCCGTTCCAGCTGGGCATCGTGATGCTGGGGCTGTCGGCCGCGTTCGGCGGCACGCTCGTCGAGCGCAACGGCCCGCGCTGGGCGATGTTCGTGTCGGCGGTGTGCTTCTCCTCCGGGTTCCTGATCTCGGCGCTCGGGGCGTGGACGTCGCAGTTCTGGCTGGTCGTGATCGGCTACGGCTTCGTCGGCGGCATCGGGCTCGGCATCGGCTACATCTCGCCGGTGTCGACGCTGATCAAGTGGTTCCCCGACCGGCCGGGCATGGCGACCGGCATCGCGATCATGGGCTTCGGCGGCGGCGCGCTGATCGCGTCGCCGTGGTCGACGCAGATGCTCAAGTCGTTCGGCAAGGACCACACGGGCATCGCCGAGTCGTTCGCGGTGCACGGCGTCGTGTACGCGGTGTTCATGTCGCTGGGCGTGCTGCTGATCCGCGTGCCCGCCGAGGGCTGGCGGCCCCCTGGCTGGGAACCGGCCGCGGCGGTCGTCAACAAGATGATCACGACGGCGAACGTGTCCGCGCGCAACGCGATCCGCACGCCGCAGTTCTGGCTCCTGTGGATCATCCTCTGCTTCAACGTCACCGCGGGCATCGGCATCCTGGAGAAGGCGTCGCCGATGATCGTCGACTTCTTCTCCGGCACGGCGACGCCGGTCGCGGTCGCGGCGGCGGGCGGGTTCGTGGCCCTGCTGTCGTTGGCGAACATGGCGGGCCGGATCGTCTGGTCGTCCACATCGGACCTGTTGGGGCGCAAGAACATCTATCGGATCTACCTCGGTGTCGGCGCGCTCATGTACCTGGTGATCGCGTTGGCGGGCAACGTGTCCACGGCGCTGTTCGTGGTGTGCGCCATGGTGATCCTGTCGTTCTACGGCGGCGGTTTCGCGACCATCCCGGCGTACCTGAAGGACCTGTTCGGCACCTACCAGGTCGGCGCGATCCACGGTCGGCTGCTCACGGCGTGGTCGACGGCCGGTGTGCTCGGGCCGCTGATCGTCAACGCCATCGCGGACGGTCAGAAGGCCGCGGGCAAGTCGGGGCCGGACCTGTACACGAACTCGCTCTACATCATGATCGCGCTGCTGGTCATCGGTCTCGTGGCGAACGAGCTGGTGAAGCCGGTCGCCGCGAGGTTCCACGAGGCCGCGGAGCTGGAGGAGGCGTCCCGATGAGGCGACCGTTGATCGTGTTCGCGTGGCTGTGGGTGGGTCTTCCGCTCGTCTACGGGCTGGAGGAACTGGTCCGCAAGGTGATCCCGTTGTTCAGCAGCTGAGTGCTCCACCCGATCGAGTGACGGTAGAGGCCCCGTTTTTGTCGGTGCTCGCCGGTGTACTCGTCGCATGGCACTCGTCTTCTTCTGGCTCCTGCTCCGGGACGCGTCGGCGGCTCTCGCGTCGCGCGTCCCGGCGGGGGTCGTTCCCGTGCTCGGGCGCGGTGGGTTCGTGGTGCGGCTTTTCGTAGGCCGCGATCCGCCTCGGCGGCGTTAGGTTGGCCGGGTGGACTCCTCTGACGTCGTGGTGGTGGGTGGCGGGCACAACGCGCTGGTAGCGGCGACGTACCTGGCGAAGGCCGGGCTGTCGACGCTGGTGGTGGAGCGGCTGGACCACGTGGGCGGGGCGGCCGTGAGCGCGTCCCCGTTCGCGGGGGTGCCCGCGCGGCTGTCGCGGTTCTCCTACCTGGTGAGCCTGCTGCCGGACCGGATCGTGGCCGACCTCGGGCTGCGGGTGGAGCTGCGGTCGCGGGCCGCGTCGTCGTACACGCCGTGGGGCGAGGGCGGGCTGCTGGTCGAGCGCGACCCCGGTCCGGCCACCGAGGCCTCGTTCCGGGCGCTCACGGGGTCGGACGAGGCGTGGCGGGCGTGGCGGCGCTGGTACGCGTCCCTGGACACCCTGGCGGGCGTGCTGGCCCCGACGATGCTGGAGCCGCTGCTGTCGCGCGCGGAGTTCGCGCGGCTGGCGGGCCCGGCGTGGACGCCGGTGTTCGAGCGGCCGCTCGGCGCGACGCTGGAGGAGCTGTTCCCGGACGACGTCGTGCGCGGGGTCGTGGCGACCGACGGGCTGATCGGCACGCACACGTCCCTGAAGTCGCCGGACCTGGCGGCCAACCGGTGCTTCCTCTACCACGTGATCGGCAACGGCACGGGGGAGTGGCGGGTGCCGGTCGGCGGCATGGGCGCGGTGACGGCCGAGCTGCTGCGCGTCGCGTCCGAGGCAGGCGTGGAGATCGTCACCGGGGCCGAGGTGACACGGGTGTCGGCCGACGGCGAGTCCGGGGCGGTGGTCTTCGGCGGCCGGGAGGTGCGGGCGCGGTACGTGCTGGCGGGCGTGGGGCCCGCGGTGCTGGACTCGTTGCGGGGGAAGGAGGTGGTGTCACGGGGTGAGGGCTGTCAGCTCAAGGTCAACATGCTGCTGACCAGGCTGCCCCGGTTGCGCTCCGGCGTGCCCGCGGAGGTGGCGTTCGCCGGGACGTTCCACCTGGACGAGTCCTACGACCAGTTGGAGCGGGCGTACGCGGAGAGCGCGGCGGGCGAGGTGCCGACGGTGCTGCCCGGCGAGATGTACTGCCACTCGCTGACCGACCCGTCGATCCTCGGACCGTCCCTGGCCAGCCACCACACCCTGACGCTGTTCGGCCTCCACCTGCCCGCGGCCCTGTTCGAGGGGCGCAACGACACCCTGCGCGACTCGCTGGTCGAGCGCTACCTGGCCGGGCTGAACCGGTACCTGGTGGACCCGATCGAGTCGTGCCTGGCCGTCGACGCGGACGGTGCCCCGTGCATCGAGGCCCGCACCCCGCTCGACCTGGAGGCGGAACTCGGGATGCCACGCGGCAACATCTTCCACGGCGACCTGTCCTGGCCGTTCGCCGAGACCGACGCCGAGGTGGGCGCGTGGGGCGTGGAGACGGACGTGCCCAACCTGTTCGTCTGCGGCGCGGGCGCTCGGCGAGGCGGTGGCGTCAGCGGACTGGGCGGCCACAACGCGGCCATGGCCGTACTGGCATACCACCGCGCCCGCTGAAGGTCGGCCGGCCCGACTGGAGCAACGCCGGTACGAACCGGCTGACAGCGCCGACACCGACCGGTGCCTGCCGGCGAGCCACCACGCCGTTCACGGCCGGGGTCAGGCCTGACTGGAGCAACGTCGACACCTACCCGACTGACGTCGATCGGTGCTGGCCGGCGAGCCGCCACGCCCGCTGACGGCAGGCCAGGCCCGGCTGGGGCAACGCTGACACCACCCGGCTGACACCAACCAGCCGACAACCAACCGGTATCGGGTGGCGAGCCACCGTGTCCGGGTTCAGGCCTGGTGAGTGGCGGGCTCGGTTTCGGTCGTGCTCGTTGACGGTTCGGGGCGTGGGGTGTCCGTCGGGGCTTTTCGGCGGCTCGTGAGTGCCTGGAGCGCGACCATGACCACCGCGCCCAGCAGGGCCAGGGCCATGTCCTTGTGGGGGTCCCACATGTCGCCTTGCTGGCCGTTGTAGGACTCGGCCAGGTCTGGGGCGAGGGTCATGGCGATGGCCCACTCGAACAACTCGTACAGGGCGCTGGTGGAGACCACGACCTCCACCGAGCGCCACCAGCCGAGGTGGCGGTGGAGGACGCCCGCCAGGCAGAGGCCGTAGGTGAAGTGGACCAGGCGGTCGAAGTGGTTGCGGTGCCAGGAGAACACGTCGGACAGGCGGATGCCGAAGGCGGCCTGGGTCCAGTCGTCGTAGGGGACGGCGGAGTACAGCCAGCGGGCGGCGATCGTGTGCAGGGACAGGAAGAGGAGGACCAGCAGCCAGGAACTGAGTGGGAGCGGGTGGCGGCGTTGGACCCACGCCAGGGCGAGCAGGGCCAGCACGGTCAGGGACGTGTGCAGGGCCTGCTCGCCCGGCCAGAGCGGGGACCACCAGGTGGCGGCCACGAGGGCGGCGAACGCGGTCAGGGTCCACCAGTGCCACCGGGTCATGATCGGGACGGTAGCGGGTGATCTCCGGCCGCACGGTGGTTTTACGTGCGCTTGCCCACGTGGGAGATGTCGAACGGGGAGTCTACCAGGGCGCCTGTGGTGGTGTAGCACTGGACGGTGGCCGATGCCCAGGTCCAGTAGGCGATGGCGCAGGAGTTGGTGGTGGCGTCGTACGCGGTGATCTGGACGTCGCCGCCGTTCAACGGCTGCGCCGGGGCCACGTCGCGGATGCCGGTGCCGAGGCTGGTGACGGTCCAGGTCGGCAGGGGGAACGCCCACGTGTCGGGGGCGCTGGTGCCCGAGGTGACCCAGCCGTAGGCAGATTCCAGGCCGGGGGTGGGGTTCTTGTCGCCGAGGATGTTGCCCTTGCGGACGAAGGTCACGTTGAACTCGCTGTCCGCCGCGGCTCCGGCGGGGGTGAAGCAGCGGACGAGGACGTGGTGGTAGACCGCGTCCGGGTACCAGTCCGCCGTCTTGCACCACACGTCCGTCTGGCCGGTGGCGGTGATCTGGACCGTGCCGCCGGGGCTGCCGCCCAGCGACTTGAACGAGACCCTGTACTGCCCCAACGCCTCCCGCGCGTACAGCACCGCGCCGGTCGTGGAGTTGTGCGTGGTGACCGTGCTGTTGTTGACGGCGCGGTAGCCGAAGTCGTAGTAGCGGGTCCGCAGGTTGGTGAACGACGCCGTGAACTGGCTGTCCACGAGCGTGCCGTCGAACGCGTAGCAGCGGACGGTGAGGTACTGGCCGCCGAGGGTGGGGGTCGTGACGGTGTTCTTGCAGCGGGCGCGGTTCTCCCAGCCGTAGGCCGTCACGTGCGTGACGCCAGCGGTGGGGGAGACGCCGTCGACGAACACCGTGTAGGTGCCGGTCCCGACGTGCCGGACCTGGTTGGTCGGGAGGTTCGTGACCGAGCTGTACTGGTACGTCGTGCTGGGCGCGTACCACTCGCCGACCGCGTGCTCCGCGTCGTTCGCCCACACCCAGCCGTAGCCGTCGGGCGGTGCGGCGGCGCTGATCTCGCAGACCGCGGACTTCATCCGGCCGTCGGGCACCGAGCAGTCCGGCGCGGCGTGCGCGGTCGGGGCCAGTGCTGTGACGAGGCTGAGCACGACGCCGGTCAGCAGGGCGGATCTGTTCGCTCTCAAGGGGTTCCTCCATCGCGAAGGGGCTCGGGTGTGCCCAGGTAGGAGACGTAGAGGCCGGTGTCCAGCGGCGCGCCCGCGAGGTCGTAGCACCGGACGGTCAGGGACGCGTACCAGCCCGCGGTGACGCAGGTGTTCGGCTGGGCGTCGTCCACGGTGATCTGGTAGGCGCCCCGGTCGACCGGCCGCCACGGCGTGATCACCCACACGCCGCGCTCCGGGTTCTCCAAGCGCCACCGGGGTTCCGGGAACTGGAACGGGATGGGCAGGCCGGGAGTCGAGGTCACGAGCGCGTAGCCCGCCACCGGTTCCGGCGCGCCAGTGACGCCTCCGCCCACGGCGTAGGTGACGTCGAACTCGGAGTCGGCGCGCGACCCGTCGACCGGCGAGTGGCAGATCACCCACACCACCAGGGAAAGGCCGTCCAGGGCGGCCCGGCCGTTGGTGCACCACACGGCGTCCGGCCCGGTGGCGGTGACCAGGACGGTGCCCCGCTCGGGCAGTCCCTTGAACGCCACGCGGTACGTGCCCGCCTCGACCCGCGTGGAGGTCACCGCGCCGAACGAGGAGTTGTGCTGCACCACCGTCCCGCCGTAGGACGCCCGGTAGGCGAACGGGTGGTTCCTGGTGCGCACGTTCGTGAACGAGGCGGTGAACATGCTGTCCACGAGCGCGCCGCCGAAGGAGTGGCACTGGACGACCAGGTACTCCCCGGTGATGCCGGGGGCCCTGCTCGCGATCTTGCAGCGGGCACGGGTGTCCCCGCCGTAGGCGTTCACGTGGCCCACGCCCGCGCGCAGCACGCCGTCGAAGTACACGGTGTACGTGCCGGGGCCTTCGTGCCGCACCAGGTTCTCGTGGCCAGGGCCGGGAAAGCCGTACTGGTAGCCGGTGTCCGGCCGGTACCATTCGCCGACCCGGTGGGACGCCTGGTCGGCCCACACCCAGCCGTAGCCGTCCACCGCCGCCACCGCGCGGGGAACGGGCGCGGCCACCAGACCCAGCAGCAGCCCCACGAGGGCGGCGAGCACACGTCTCACGGGGTTTCCTCCAGCGGTATTTCCGGTTCGCCACCAGACTCCGCACGGGTGTCAGGGTGGGATCAACGTCGGCTCAAGGTCTTGGGGGACAGGTGGAGTCGGAGGGCAGGCGGCTGCTCGCGCGCCACGGCGTGCGCGCCGCGCTCGACTGGGTCGAACGGGTGCCCGCCGCCGAGCGGTCGGTGGAGGTGCACTGCCTGCACGCCGAGGCGTTGGCTCTGGCGGGGGACCTGGACGCGGCGGCGGCGATCTGCCTGCCGCTGGCCGCGAGCGGCTCCGCCGACGTGGCCCGGCTGCTGGGGCACCTGGAGTACCGGCGGGGCAGGCCGCGGCAGGCGTTGGAGTGGTACGCCAAGGGCACGCCGGACGGGCTGCTACTGGCGTGGACGGCCACCGCGCACTGGGCGATCGGCGACGAGGCCGCGTGCCGCGACCACGCGGACCGCGCGTGGCGGGCGGCCGTGGAGGCGGGTGACCAGCGGGCGCTGGTGGCCGGCCACGTGGCGCTCGGGTTCGCCGCCGAGATGGTCGGCGACTGCGCCGCCGAGCAGCACCACTACGAGAAGGCGTTGGCGCTGGCCGAGGCCGCGGGCGACCGGGTCGAGTCGGCGCGGATGCGGACCAACCTGTCGTCGCGGCTGCTGGGCGAGGCGCGGTACGCCGAGGCCGCCGAGCTGGCCGACTTGGCAGTGGCGCAGGCCGAGGAGGTCGGCTACCTGACCGTGCTGGGCATCGCGCTGTGCAACGGCGGCGACGCGCTGCTGCGGCTGGGCGACCTGGACGCGGCGTGCGACCGCTTCGAGCGCGCGCTGGCCGTGGAGCACACGGTGGGGTCGCAGCGACTGGCGTACCCGTTGGCGGGCTTGGGGGACGTGCACCAGCTGCGTGGTCGGACCAGCCTCGCGCGGGCGTCCTACGAGGAGGCGATCCGGGTGTGCGGCGCGGAGGGCGACCGGCAGGGCCTGGTGCCCGCGCTGGTCGGCCTGGCCCGGTTGATGGTGGGCCACGACCTCGCGGCGGCGGCCGAGTTGGCCGAACGGGCGCACCGCGCGGCCGTCGGACCGGCCGCGATCCGCACGCTGTTGGCGCTCGGCTGGGTGCAGCACGGGCGCGGCGACCACGAGCGCGCGGCGGGGACGGCCGCGTTGGCGGCGGAGAAGGCCCGCCTGCACCGGGACCGCGCGCGGCTGGCCGAGGCGCTGGAACTCCTGGCGGCGGCCCGGCCCGCGAAGGCGAGGGCCGCGCTGCTGGAGGCGAGGACGATCTGCCGGGACACCGGGGCCGCGGTCGACGCCGACCGGGTCACCGTGCTGCTGGGCGCGCTGCCGCACGCGTCGGCCGAGGAACGCGCCCAAGCACGGGTCTCCCGTCGTGCTCTGGCGTCACGAGGGGTGCCCGCGCCGGTCGAGCCCGTGGAGATCCGCACGCTCGGCCGGTTCGAGGTCCGGGTGGCGGGCGAGCCGCTGCCCCGGTCGGTGTGGCAGTCGCGCAAGGCGCGGGACCTGCTGCGCATCCTGGTGGTCCGGCGCGGTCGCGGGATCGCCCGCGACGAGCTGGCCCGCCTGCTGTGGGATGAGGACTCCGGGCGGGTGGGGCACCGGCTGTCCGTCGCGCTGTCCACGGTCCGCTCCGCGCTCGACCCGGCGGGCGACCTCGTGCTCGCCGACCAGCACACCGTGGCGCTGGACGCGGGCCGGGCCGCGATCGACCTGGAGGACTTCCTCGCCGCCGCCCACGAGGGCCTGCGGACGGGCGACCGGGAGGTGCTGGCCGCCGCCGAGGCCGCGTACACGGGCGACCTGTTCGAGGACGAGCCGTACGACGACTGGGCGGTGGCCCTGCGCGAGGAGATCCGCGTGGTCTACCTGCGGGTGGCCCGGACCCTGGCCGCAGGCGCGGCCGACGTCGACGAGGCCGGGTACTACCTGCAACGCCTGCTGGCCAAGGACCCCTACGACGAGCAGGCCCACCGCGACCTCGTCGACGCCCTGACCGCGGCGGGCAGGCACGGTGCCGCGATCAGGGCGAAGGCGCGCTTCGCCGAGGCGATGGGCGCGCTGTCGTGAAAAGCGGTCCTAGGCCCGGTGCTCCAGCCGCACGACGATCGACTTCGACGTCGGCGTGCCGGACGTGGTGGCCTGGGAGTCCAGCGGCACCAACGAGTTCGCCTCCGGGAAGTACGCGGCGGCGCAGCCCACGGCCGTCGGGTACGACACGATCCGGAACGACTCGGCGCGCCGCTCGACGACCCCGGTCGGGTCTTCCGGCCACTCGCTGACGATGTCCACGACCTCGCCGTCGGCGAAGCCGAGCGACGTCAGGTCGTCCGGTGCGACGAACACGACCCGCCGCCCGTCCTTCACGCCGCGGTAGCGGTCGTCCAGGCCGTAGATCGTGGTGTTGTACTGGTCGTGGCTGCGCATGGTCTGGAGCAGCAGCCTGCCCTCCGGCACCCGCAGCACGGTCAGCTCGTTGGCGGTGAAGTTCGCCTTGCCGGACTTGGTGGCGTTGAACTCCCGCGCGTCGCGCGGCGCGTGCGGCAGCACGAACCCGTCCGGCTGCCGGACCCGCGCGTTGTAGTCGACGCACCCCGGCACGACGTTGGCGATCCGGTCGCGGATCTGGTCGTAGTCCTTCTCGAACGCCTCCCACGGCACCGGGTGCTCGCCGCCGAGGACCTCGCGCGCCAGGCGGCAGACGATCGACACCTCGGACAGCAGGTGGTCGCTCGCGGGCGCCAGCCGTCCCCGTGACCGGTGCACGACGGACATCGAGTCCTCGACGGTGACGAACTGCTCGCCGGAGTGCTGGAGGTCGCTCTCGGTGCGCCCGAGCGTGGGCAGGACCAGAGCGACCTTGCCGGTGACCACGTGCGACCGGTTGAGCTTGGTCGACACGTGCACGGTCAGGTCGCAGCCGCTCAGCGCCTTCTCGGTGACGGGGGTGTCCGGCGAGGCGGAGGCGAAGTTGCCGCCCACGGCGAAGAACACCTTCGCGTCGCCGTCGCGCATGGCCCGGATCGCCGCCACGGTGTCGAACCCGTGCTTGCGCGGCACCCGGATGGAGAACTCCTGCTCCAGCGCGGACATGAACTTCTCCGGCATCTTCTCCCAGATGCCCATGGTCCGGTCGCCCTGCACGTTCGAGTGCCCGCGCACCGGGCACAGGCCCGCGCCGGGCTTGCCGATCATGCCGCGCAGCAGCACCACGTTGGTGATCTCCTGGATGGAGGGCACCGAGTGCTTGTGCTGCGTCAGGCCCATCGCCCAGCACACGATCGTCCGCTCCGAGTCGGCGAACATCCGCGCGACCTTGGTGATCTGCTCGCGCGACAGGCCGGTCGCGGTGTCGACGGACGCCCAGTCGACCTCGGCGACGTGCGCCCGGTAGTCCTCGAACCCGTGCGTGTACCTGTCGATGAACTCGCGGTCCTCGGCGCCCCACGACAGCAGCAGGTTGCCGATCGCCTGGAACAGCGCCTGGTCGCCACCCAGTCTGATCTGCACGAACTCGTCGGCCAGCGGCGTGCCCTTGCCCACCAGTCCGCGCACGTTCTGCGGGTTCTTGAACCGCATCAGCCCGGCCTCGGGCAGCGGGTTGACCGCGACGATCTTCGCGCCGTTGCCCTTGGCCTCCTCCAGCGCGGACAGCATCCGCGGGTGGTTGGTGCCGGGGTTCTGGCCCATGACCACGATGAGGTCGGCCTCGTGGATGTCGTTGATGCTGACCGAGCCCTTGCCGATGCCGGTGGTCGCGCTCAGCGCCGCGCCGGAGGACTCGTGGCACATGTTGGAGCAGTCCGGCAGGTTGTTCGTGCCGTAGGAGCGGACCAGCAGCTGGTAGAGGAACGCGGCCTCGTTGCTGGTGCGGCCGGACGTGTAGAACACGGCCTGATCGGGGCTCGCCAGCCCGTTGAGGTGCTCGGCCACCAGCCGGAACGCCGCGTCCCACGCGATCGGCTCGTAGTGCGTCGCGCCCTCGCGCAGCACGAACGGCTCGGTGATCCGCCCCTGCTGGCCGAGCCAGTAGTCGGTCTTCCCGCGCAGCTCGTCGATCGGGTGCTCGGCGAAGAACTCCCGCCCCACCCGCCGCCGGGTGGCCTCCTCGGCCACGGCCTTCGCGCCGTTCTCGCAGAACTCGGCCAGCTTCCGGTGCCCCTGCGGCTCCGGCCACGCGCAACCGGGGCAGTCGAAGCCCTCGCGCTGGTTCAGCAGCCGCAGCGTCTTGGCCGTCCGGGTCACGCCCATCTGATCCACGCCGCGTTTCAGGGAGACCGCGACACCGGGGATGCCCGCGGCCCACCCCTTCGGCTTGGTCACGTCGAGCTGCGACTCGTCGACGTCCTGCTGCGGAGGCTTCGTGGTCATGGCCCCAGTATCTCCCCGTCCGATCGAGCGGACAGGGTCGTGGGACGTGATTTCGGTTGATGTGTCGACCAAGCGAGACGGCGGACCCCCACCGCCGCGCTTCGCGAGGGCGCGACGATGGGCGCCGCGACTGGTTCGCCCAGGGGCGGAGCGGACCGCTGTCACGGGCTCCGAGGGGTTTCGGGAGAGTCCGTGAATCCGACTTCGACGCCCGCTGAGCTGGCCAATCCCGCTCATTGTGAACTGCGTCACTTTCGGAAAGCAGCCTGCGTTCGGGTGACCCTCACTCCGGGCAGGTGTTGATCGTCGGCATGGGTTTCGACGGGTCGAAGTAGTCCTCCGGCCTGCCTTCCTCCTGGGTCGAGCCGCGCCTGGTCTGCGGTTCGACGAACGAGGGCGCGAGGAAGCCCTCGCGTGACGCCGTGCAGCCGATCGAGTAGCTGTGGCCGGTGGACGGCCCGGACCACAGGCCCTGGCTCTCCGGCCGGAACGTGGGCCCGGACCGGATGATGTAGTCGTACTGGATCCGGGTCACGGCGACGATGTCCATCGGTCCGTGCAGCTTCTCCACGTCGTCGGTCGCGAACGCGTAGGCGAACACGTAGTCGGTGTGCACGACCAGCTCACCGGCGTTCCTCGCCTCGACCGTCATCCCGCCGTCCACCTTGGGCTCGACGGGCAGCAGCCTCGTGCCCGGCGCGATCCGCGTCGCGACCAGGCCCGCCTCGTCGTCGCGGCCGCCCGCGAACAGCGGCCGCAGGCCCGCTTGGTCGTCCGCCGCGAACAGGCCGAGCAGCGGTTCCAGGTCGCGCCCCTCCAGCACCCGCCGGTCCAGGCGAGCGGCCACCACGGCGGCGCGGGCGCGGTCGTACGCGCTCGCCACCTGCTCCTCGGTGAAGGTCCCGACCGCCGCCGCCTTCGGCACGACCAGGCCCGCCTCGCCGTCCGCCCAGCTCTCGGCCGGTGTCCCGCGGAACGGGTCCGCCAGGTCGACCCGCGTGATCGTCGTGGGCGCGGCGGCGGGCGCGGGCTCGACGACCGGCGTCCGCGTCGCGTAGATGCCCACCGCCAGCGCGGCTATCGCGAGCAGCGCCAACCCGGACACGACCTTGTTGCCGTGGCGGTTCAGCCACGTTCTTCGCCGCGTCCGGCGGATCTCCCGAGCGACGCGCGTGCTCGCCGCTCGGAGCCACGCCGGGTGGCCTTCCACTTGCTGCGTTCTCATGCCGACTCCCCAGTAGCCACCCGCTCTTGGTCGATCGGACGGCGGGGCGCGGGCGTTAGCAGGTATGTCGGGGTAAGTCGATAGCGCGGGGTTCGTAGACTTGGGGGGTGACCGAATCCAGCACCACTCCACAGCGTCCTGAACTCCCCGCGGCGTGGCAGCCGTCCGAGGTAGAGGCGGAGCTGTACCAGGGCTGGGTCGACCGCGGCTACTTCACCGCCGACGTGACCAGCGACAAGCCGCCGTTCACGATCGTGCTGCCCCCGCCGAACGTCACCGGCAGCCTCCACATGGGCCACGCGCTCAACCACAGCGTCATGGACGCGCTCACCCGCAGGCGCCGGATGCAGGGCTACGAGGTCCTGTGGCTGCCCGGCATGGACCACGCGGGCATCGCGACCCAGAACGCCGTGGAGCGCGACCTGGCGAACAACGGGCTCTCCCGCAACGACCTCGGCCGCGAGAAGTTCGTCGCGCGCGTGTGGGAGTGGAAGGAGGAGTACGGCGGCAAGATCCTCGACCAGATGCGCCGCCTCGGCGACGGCATCGACTGGAGCCGCGAGCGGTTCACCATGGACGAGGGCCTGTCCCGCGCCGTCCAGACGATCTTCAAGAAGATGTTCGACGACGGCCTGATCTACCGCGCCGAGCGCATCATCAACTGGTGTCCGCGCTGCCAGACGGCCCTGTCGGACATCGAGGTCGAGCACTCCGACGACGACGGCGAGCTGGTGTCGATCCGCTACGGCGACGGCGCGGCCTCGATCGTCGTGGCGACCACGCGCGCCGAGACGATGCTGGGCGACACGGCCGTCGCCGTGCACCCGGACGACGAGCGGTACGCGCACCTGATCGGCACCGAGGTCGAGGTGCCGCTGACCGGCCGCCGCGTCCCGATCGTGGCCGACACCCACGTCGACCCGAAGTTCGGCACCGGCGCCGTGAAGGTGACGCCCGCGCACGACCCGAACGACTTCGAGATCGGCCGTCGCCACGACCTGCCGAACCTCGCCGTCATGGACGGTCGGGGCGTCATCACGGTCAACGGCCCGTTCCTGGGCCTCGACCGGTTCGAGGCGCGCCCCGCCATCGTCGCCGCGCTGCGCGACCAGGGCCGGATCGTCGCCGAGAAGCGGCCGTACGTGCACTCCGTCGGCCACTGCGAGCGCTGCGGCACGGTCGTCGAGCCGCGCCTGTCGCTCCAGTGGTGGGTGAAGGTCGAGGGCATCGCCAAGGCCGCCGGTGACGCGGTCCGCGACGGCCGCACGACCGTGCACCCCGCCGAGCTGGGCAAGCGCTACTTCGACTGGGTCGACAACCTGCACGACTGGTGCATCTCGCGCCAGCTGTGGTGGGGCCACCGCATCCCGGTCTGGTACGGCCCGGCGGGCGAGGTCGTCTGCGTCGGACCGGACGAGCAGCCGCCGTCCGGCGACGGCTGGCGCCAGGACGAGGACGTGCTCGACACGTGGTTCTCGTCCGGCCTCTGGCCGTTCTCGACCCTGGGCTGGCCGGACAAGACCGCCGACCTGGCCAAGTTCTACCCGACCTCCGTGCTGTCCACGGGCTACGACATCCTCTTCTTCTGGGTCACCCGGATGATGATGTTCGGCCTGTACGCGATGGACGAGGTCCAGCCCTTCGACCACGTCTACCTGCACGGTCTGATCCGCGACGCCAACGGCAAGAAGATGTCGAAGTCGCGCGGCAACGGCATCGACCCGCTCGCCTGGATCGACAGCTACGGCGCCGACGCCACCCGGTTCACGCTGCTGCGCGGCGCGAACCCCGGCTCGGACCTCGCCGTCGCCGAGGAGTGGGCCGCGGGCGCCCGCAACTTCACCACGAAGCTGTGGAACGCGACGCGGTTCGCGCTGTCCAACGGCGCGACGGTCGACCGCCCGCTGCCCGCCCGCGAGGCGCTGACCGACGCGGACCGCTGGATCCTGGACCTGCTCGACGGCCTGGTGGCCGACGTGGACGGCCAGTTCGAGGCGTTCCAGTTCGCCAAGCTGTCCGAGGCGCTCTACCACTTCACCTGGGACGAGTTCTGCGACTGGTACCTGGAGCTGGCGAAGGTCCAGATCGCCGAGGGCGGCGAGCGCGCCGAGGCGACCCAGTCGGTCCTCGGGCACGTGCTCGACGTCGTGCTGCGGCTGCTGCACCCGTTGACGCCGTTCATCACCGAGACGCTGTGGAAGACGCTGACCGGCGGCGAGTCGCTGGTGGTCTCCGAGTGGCCGAAGGCGACCGGCGCGGAGCGCGACCTCGTGGCGGCCGAGCGGATCGAGGGGCTGAAGAAGCTCGTCACCGAGATCCGGCGGTTCCGCTCCGACCAGGGCCTGAGGCCGACGCAGAAGGTCGCGGGCAAGGTGCGCGGCGCGTGCTGCGTCGACCTGCTCGACCAGGTGCCGTCGGTGAAGGCGCTGACCAGGCTGACCGAGCCCGGCGACGACTTCGCCGTGTCCGCGTCGATCGAGGTCGGCCTGCCCAAGGGCGCTGTGACGGTCGAGCTGGACACGTCCGGCACGATCGACGTGGTCGCCGAGCGCAAGCGGATGACCAAGGACCTGGCGGTCGCGGAGAAGGACCGCGCGCAGTGCGAGGGCAAGCTCAACAACCCCTCGTTCACCGACAAGGCGCCCGCGGACGTCGTGGCCAAGATCCAGGCCCGCCTGGCGGCCGCGAACGCCGACATCGAGCGCCTGAACGCGCGCATCGCCGCCCTCCCGGAGGCGAAGTGAGCCCGGCCGACCCGGCGGCGCTGGACGCGCTCCGCGCCGTCGAGTCGGAGCTGGACAAGCGCTGGGGCGAGACGAAGATCGGCCCGTCGCTCGACCGCATCAAGGCGTTGACGCACCTGCTGGGCGACCCCCAGCACTCGTACCCGGTCATCCACATCACCGGGACCAACGGGAAGACGTCGACGTCGCGGATGATCGACGCGCTGCTGTCGCGCATCGGGCTGCGCACGGGCCGCTACACCAGCCCGCACCTCCAGTTGGCGACCGAGCGGATCAGCGTCGACGGCGAGCCGATCACGCCCGAGCGGTACGTCGAGGTCTACCAGGACGTCGAGCCGTACCTGTCCATGGTGGACGGTCAGAGCGACGTCCGGATGACGAAGTTCGAGGTCCTCACCGGGATGGCGTTCGCGGCGTTCGCGGACGCCCCGGTGGAGGTCGCGGTCGTCGAGGTCGGCATGGGCGGCGGCTGGGACGCGACGAACGTCGCCGACGGCCGCATCGCCGTGGTGACCCCGATCGGCGTCGACCACGTCGAGTACCTCGGCTCGGACATCGAGGGCATCGCGCGGGAGAAGGCCGGGATCATCAAGCCCGGCTCCGTCGCGATCCTCGCCGAGCAGACCAACGAGGTGGCCCGGATCCTGATCGAGCGGGCGACCGAGGTGGACGCCATGGTCGCCCGGCAGGGCCTCGAGTTCGGGGTGCTGCAACAGGACGTGGCCGTCGGCGGGCAGATGCTCAAGCTGCAAGGCCTCGGAGGCGTGTACGACGAGGTCTTCCTGCCGCTGCACGGCGCCCACCAGGCGTCGAACGCGTCCCTGGCGCTCGCCGCCGTCGAGGCGTTCTTCGGCGCGGGCAAGGAGCAGCCGCTCGACGTCGAGGCGGTCCGCGAGGCGTTCGCGTCCGTGACCTCGCCCGGCAGGCTGGAACGCGTGCGCAGCGCCCCGACCGTCCTGGTCGACGCCGCGCACAACCCGCACGGCGCCCAGGCCTTGGCCGCCGCGCTGCGCGACGAGTTCGGCTTCCGCAAGCTCATCGCCGTCGTCGGCGTGATGGACGACAAGGACGCGGCGGGCATGCTCGCGGCGCTGGAGCCGGTGGTCCACGAGATCGTGGTGACCAGCAACTCCTCGCCGCGCGCGATGGACGCGGACACGTTGGGCGACCTGGCGATGGAGGTGTTCGGCGAGGAGCGGGTGTTCGTGCAGCCCTCCCTGGCCGACGCCATCGAGGAGGCCGTCCTGCGCACCGAGGAGGACGACGAGGAGGGCTCGGTGTCCGGCGGCGGCGTGATCGTCACCGGCTCCGTCGTCACGGCCGGGGAAGCCCGCGCGCTGTTCGGCAAGGAGCCGTCATGACCACCCCGCCGGTCAAGCCACCGCCCAAGGACCCGATGAAGGCGTTCCGCGGCATCACCGCGGGCACGCTGATCATCGAGGTGATCGTGGTGGCGCTGGCGCTGCCGGTGATCGCCAAGCTGGGCGGCGGGTTCACCACCACGGCGGGCGTGCTGGCGTTCGTCCTGATCGCGGGCCTCATCGCCACGTGCGCGCTGCTCAAGCACAGCTGGAGCGTCTGGCTGATCGTCGGCCTGCACGTGCTGATGGTCGCGTCCTGGCTCGCGCTGACCGCCCTCGGCGCGGTCGGCGCGGTCTTCAGCCTGGTGTGGGCGTGCATCTTCTGGATGCGCCGCGACCTGGCCAAGCGCATGGCCGAGGGCCGCCTGCCCAGCCAGCAGGTCTGAGCGTTCACCCACCGGTCAGCCGGTGTTCGGCCGTCGTCGGTCCTGGCGCGCTAGAACACCGGCATGACCGATGAGCGGGCGGTGAACCGGCGGACGCTGCTGCGCGCCGGAGGACTCGGGGTCGCCGGGGCGTTCCTGCCGGGCGTGGCGCTGGCGCGGACGGACCGGCCGGTCCTGACGCACGGCGTGCAGACCGGCGACGTGACCACGGACGGCGCGCTGGTGTGGACGCGCGCGGACCGCCCGTCGCGGATGGTCGTGGAGGTGGCCTCCGACCCGTCGTTCCGGCACGTCCGCCGGGTGCGGGGCCCGCTGCTCACGCCGGACACCGGTGGCACCGGCAAGCTGCGCCTCGACCACCTGCCCGCGGGTCGCGAGGTGCACTACCGGGTCGTCGCCGAGGACCTCGACGGCCGCACGCGCGGCGAGGCCGTGACGGGGGTGTTCCGCACCGCGCCCGTGGGCCGGGCCGACGTGCGCTTCACCTGGTCGGGCGACGTGGCGGGCCAGGGCTGGGGCAGCAACCCGGACCTCGGCGGGATGCCGATCTTCGGCGCCATGGCCGACCGCCGCCCGGACTTCTTCCTGCACAGCGGCGACACCGTCTACTCCGACGGCCCGCTGGCCGCGCAGGTCGTGCTGCCCGACGGCCGGATCTGGCGCAACGTCGTCACCCCGGAGAAGTCGAAGGTCGCCGAGACGCTCGACGAGTACCGCGGCCAGTTCGCCTACAACCTGCTCGACCCGAAGTACCGCGACTTCGCCAGCAAGGTGCCCATGATCGTCCAGTGGGACGACCACGAGGTCACCAACAACTGGTACCCCGGCGAGATCCTCGACCTGCCGCAGTACACCGAGAAGCGCGTCGACGTGCTGGCCGCGAGGGCGTTCCGGGCGTTCCACGAGTGGCAGCCCGTCGACCCCCGCAAGGCCGTCGACGGCCGGGTGTACCGGAGGTTCGCCCACGGCTCGCGCGTCGAGGTGTTCGTGCTGGACATGCGCACCTACAAGGACGCCAACACCGCGACGCGCGACGGGATCGGCCACATCCTCGGCGACCGGCAGGCGCGGTGGCTGGTCGACTCGCTGGCGCGCAGCCGGGCGACGTGGAAGGTCGTGGCGGCCGACCTGCCGATCGGGCTGACCGTGCCGGACGGCGCGGACATCGAGGGCGTCGCCAACGGTCTGCCCGGCGCGCCAGGCGGCCGTGAGCACGAACTGGCCTGGGTGTTGCGGGAGTTGAAGCGCCGCAAGGTCCGCAACGTCGTGTGGCTGACCGCGGACGTGCACTACACCGCCGCCCACCACTACTCGCCGGACCGGGCGGCCGTCGCCGACTTCGACCCGTTCTGGGAGTTCGTGTCCGGTCCGCTGCACGCGGGCGCGTTCGGCCCCAACGCACTCGATCCCACGTTCGGGCCGGAAGCCGTGTTCGTGCACGCGCCGCCCGCCGCGAACACCTCGCCGCTGGACGGGTTCCAGCACTTCGGCGAGGTGGCCGTGGACGGTCGCAGCGGTGAGCTGACCGTGTGGCTGCGGGACGCCACCGGTCGGGCCCTGTGGACGAAGACCCTGTCCCCGAGCTGATCAGGCCAGGTCGCGGAGGCGGAGCAGTTCGCTGCGGGCGTGGACGACCCTCGGGGTGTCCGCGCCACCCGCCCTCGCGATCTCGTGGGCCAGGTCGCCCGTGCCCTCGAGCAGGCGACGGGCCTTGCGGCGGCTGTGCAGGCTCTTGCGGTACGCCTTGCGCTGCTTGCGCAAGCCGCTGGCCGCGTCGAGCAGCGGCGGGTCGACGACGCCCGACTCCACCTCGGGGCCGAGGAGGTCCCTGGTCCACGCGCGTTCCCGGCTCGCGGCGTGCCGCAGCACGAAGAACAGGACCACCAGTTCGACCACGCCGATCGCGAACGGCAGCACTGTGATCAGCGGGCCGCCGCCGCTGAGGCCGCCCATGTCGTCCCAGGCGAAGTGGAACGCCATCGCGGTCAGCATCGCCAGGACGCCGCCGACCACGTTGCGCTCGCCCGGCGTCCGGCCCAGCACCCACATCAGCCCGGCGCAGAAGATCGCGCTGAACAGGGCGTGCGAGACGATCCCCGACGCGCCCCGGACCACGAACATCTGCACGGTCGTGCCGAGCTGGTCGACGCCGAAGCCCTGCGCCGCGCCGTTGTAGACGTACAGGACGTCCTCGAACACCGTGAAGCCCAGGCCGATGAAGGCGCCGATGATGAACCCGTCGTAGGCGCTGCGGACCAGGCGCGGGGCGAGGCCGATGAGGAGGACCAGGCCCAGGGCCTTGCCCCACTCCTCGTTGATCGGCGCGGTCAGCCCGGCGGCCCAGTTCGCGGCGAACGACGTGCCGCCGACCTTCGCCCAGATCTCCAGCAGCGCGCCGTTCGCGGGCAGCGCGATCCAGAACGTCGCCGCGACCCCGCCCCAGAAGAACGCGGTCGCCAGCAGGCCCGCGGGCTGCGACGTGAAGCGGTTGTGGTGGCGCAGGAGCAGCAGCCACGGCACGAGGTACAGCCCGAACAGCAGCACGCCGCCGACGATCGCGGGCGCGTAGAAGGCGCCGCCGGATCCGAAGTACCGCGCGATGCTCACGGCGCCCGCGCCGACGCCGACGGCGTAGACCCAGAACGACGCGTTGTGCGGTTGGAGGAGGCGGAACGGCTGTCCCCAGCCGGACTGCTCGATCGCGGTGAGCTGCGCCCGCTTCGCCAGGTCGCTCATCGGACGCCTCCGGGGGTGATGCTGCGCAGCAGCGCCGCGACCTCGTCCTGGTGCTGCTCGAACTGGCCCGGCGTGGTCCGGACCCGCACCAGCAGCGCGGGAGCCGACTCGACGGCCGAGCCCACGCCGACCTTGAACGCGACGTCCAGCCCGTCGCCGTTCGGCCCGGTCGTGCTCTGCGCCACCCCGACCACGCCCGCGCCCGTCGTCAGCGTGCGGCGTTCCCCGTCCACGCCCGGCGCGCTGTCGCCCTCCGAGCGCCGCACCTGGTCGAGGTACGCGTCCGCGGTCCCGTCGAACGACGAGCCCCGCAGCTGCACGGTCGCGCCGCTGGAGGCGAGCATGACCTGGAGGCTCGTCGGGCTCGCCCCGGCGCCGCCGACCAGCGTGCCGTCCTCCAACTGCCAGCCGACCGGGGGCACGGCCGTCGCGCCGTCGCCGAGGTCCAGCACGTCACCGGCCCGGATCTCGTTGTTCCACGGGATGGCCGAGTTCAGCGCGGGCAGCCCGTAGAGGAGCAGCAGCGCCACGGCGAGGGCGATCAGCGCGGGTGGGAACGTCCGCCGGTCGAGCCCGAGGAACCGGTGCTCGACGGGGACCCACCCCTGGGGGGAGCTCACGGTCGACGAAACCCCTTTCGCGGTGCGCGGGAACGGCGAGTCGACCTTATGCACGGTGATCGGATCCCGCTCGTCCGGACGGACCCCTGCCCCCCTCTTGAACGGGCACATAGGGTGTTCGGGTGCCCATCGCGTTCGACACCACCGGTTTCCAGCAGCACGACCAGACCACCTGGTTCAACCCCACCACGAACGACCAGGTGAGCCTGAACTACTTCGAGCAGGCGCCCGACCTGCCCGCGGCGCTGGACGACGTCACAGAGCTGCGGCGCGGGCTCGCGCACCTGACAGCCGAGGTGGGGTGCCTGGTGGAGGCGCACATCGTGCACCTGGGCGGCGAGCCGACGCTGTTCCAGATCGTCAAGCTGCCGCTGCCGAACCAGCCGAGCGGGCAGGCGTTCCTCGCGTCCTTCACCGTGCCGAGGGCGAACGCGAGCGCGGTGCTGAAGTTCCAGGCCGTCGAGCAGGGCATGACGGGGATGCGCGAGGCCGCGCTGATGGCGCAGGTCGGTTTCGAGAACTGGGTCCAGCCGCACCCGTACGCCCCCGAGGTCCAGGGCAAGCTGCCGTTCCACGTCGGCGACGACCCGCGCTGGGACCCGCAGTTCCCGCAGCACCCGCTGTCACGGGCCCGCGCGTGGGCGCACCGCGTGGCGCGCACCGGCCAGGTCGACCCGCGGTTCGCCGCGCAGCCCGCGTTCGAGCCCGCCCCCGAGGTCGGGTCGACGCTGGCGACCGTCGTGCCGGGCCTGCCGATCGGCGGCTACCTGCCGCTGTGGCTGGACGACGAGGACGTGAGCTACTGGCGGATGAGCGACCCGGAGTCCGTGCTCGGCACGCTCGGGCAGGGCGCGCTGGCCCGCACGCCGGTGCTGGAGAACAGGTTCCGCGACGTCGTGGCGCTCGACCCCGCCAGTTCGACGATCATGCTGGCCAACCGGTACCGCGACGAGGACGGCGGCGTGAGCGGCCCGTCGACGCCGCTGGTCCGGGTGCCCGAGAACGAGGCCCGCGCCGCGGTGAACGCCGAGACGGTGCTGGAGGCGTTCCGCTGGGTCGGCCTCGCGTCCGAGGCGGCGGCCGACCGCGGCGAGTACGTGGCCGTCGAGGCGGGCGGTGTGACCTACCGCGAGAAGCCGTACGTGCTGATGATCGTGAAGCAGCACAACGGCCAGCGCTTCTCGGTCGTGGAGACGTCGCCGGTGCCGGACGAGGCGCCGATCTGGCACGACCAGCTCGTGCACGAGGCCGCGACCGGCCAGACGATGGCGGGCCCGGCGACGCCCGAGACCATTCGCGGCGGTGGTCTGCTCGCCATGTACGCGACGACGACGTGGGACCTGCACCCGTCGAGGCTGTGCCTGTCCTTCGGCCCGAACCCGCAGGCGATCCCGTAGTCGCAAGTATTTGCAGCCCGTCGGCGCTTGTCGGCCCAATCCTGTCGTGGTGTGGTGCTTTCGCCTGACTCTGTGCGGGTTTGGCTGCAAGTTCTTGCGACAAGGAGGTCGCCGTGCGCCGGGTTTTCGTTGCGCTGGTGTCGTTGCTGCTCATCCCGTTGACGCCACTGGTTTCGGCCGCCGCCCCGGCGGTGTCCCGGTTGGCGATCGGAGCAGTGGGGGACATCGCGCCGGGGGTGCGGAGCGGCGACGTGCGGTTGGCGCGCAACGCCTTGCGGGACGACCTGTCCGGCGAGCGGTTCTACTTCGTCATGCCCGACCGCTTCGCCAACGGCGACCCGCGCAACGACCGCGCCGGGCAGTCCGACGACCGGATGAAGTCCGGGTTCGACCCGACGGACAAGGGCTTCTACCACGGTGGTGACCTCGCCGGACTGCGCGACAAGCTCGGCTACCTCGACGACATGGGGATCACCGCGATCTGGATGACCCCGGTGTTCGCCAACCAGTGGGTGCAGGGCAGCGGGGCCGACGCCTCCGCCGGCTACCACGGCTACTGGACCACCGACTTCACCCGGCTCGACCCGCACTTCGGCACCACGCAGGACATGCGGCGGCTCATCTCCGACGCGCACCGCCGCGGCATCAAGGTGTTCTTCGACATCGTCGCCAACCACACGGCCGACGTCATCGACTACGCCGAGGGCAAGCACGAGTACGTGAGCACCGGGGCCGTGCCCTACCTGGACGCCTCCGGCAAGCCGGTCGACATCAAGGCGTTGGCGGGCAAGGCGGACTTCCCGAAGCTGGACGCGGCGAAGTCGTTCCCGTACACGCCGGTCGTGAAGTCGGGTGTGCGCAAGACGCCGGACTGGCTCAACGACCCGACGCTCTACCACAACCGCGGCGACTCGACGTTCAGCGGCGAGTCCAGCGAGTACGGCGACTTCTCCGGCCTGGACGACCTCATGACGGAGAACCCCAAGGTCGTCGAGGGCATGGAGAGGATCTTCACCAGCTGGATCGACACCCTCGACATCGACGGCTACCGGGTCGACACGGTCAAGCACGTCAACATGGAGTTCTGGCAGGCGCTCGCGCCGCACGTGAAGGCGTACGCGGCCAGGAAGGGCAAGAAGGACTTCTTCGTGTTCGGCGAGGTCTTCAGCTCCGACCCGGCGCTGACCTCCTCGTACACGACGACCGGGCGGATGCAGGCGAGCCTGGACTTCCCGTTCCAGAGCGGCGCGCTGGGCTTCCTGGCGGGCAAGGGTTCCGCGCGCCTGGGCGAGGTGCTGCTGGCCGACGACCGGTACACCGACGCCGACTCCAACGCGTCCTCCCTGCCGACGTTCCTCGGCAACCACGACATGGGGCGGGTCGCGTGGATGCTGCGCACCGAACGCCCCGGCGTCGGCGAGGACGAGCTGCTGAACCGGCTCGAGCTGGGCAACGCCCTGCTGTACCTGTGGCGCGGCAACCCGGTCGTCTACTACGGCGACGAGCAGGGGTTCGCGGGCGGCGGCGGGGACAAGCTGGCGCGGCAGGACCTGTTCGCCAGCAAGACGCCGGAGTACGCGGCCGAGGACCTGATCGGCAGCGACCGGACGGGCGCGCAGGACAACTTCCGCACGGATTCGCCGCTCTACCGGCAGTTGGCGTCGTTGGCGAAGTTCGTGGACGCCGACCCGGTGTGGCGCGACGGCAACCAGGTGCTCCGGTACGCCGAGGGTGACGTGGTGGCGTTCAGCCGGATCGGGGCGGCCGAGCAGACCGAGCACGTGGTGGTCGCGAACGCCGGTCTGACCGCGACGACCGTGGACGTGCCGGTGGCCGCGTCGGCGTTCCGCACGGTGTGGCCCGCCGCCGGACCTGGTCCGACGCGCGTGGACGGCAAGGTGCGGGTGACCGTGCCGCCGCTGTCCGCGCTGGTGCTGAAGGCGACCGGGAAGCTCGCGGCGAGCGCGCCGACCCCGACGTTGGTGGCCCCGGCCGCGGGAACGGTGCTGGACCAGCGCGTGGAACTGCGGGCCGACGGGATCACCTCGCCGTTCGCGCAGGCCAGCTTCGTGGCGAAGGTCGAGGGCGCGCGGGAGTGGACGGCGCTCGGCACGGACGACGCCGCGCCGTACCGGGTGTTCGCCGACCTGTCGACGCTGCCCGGCGCGGCCGTGGGCAAGAAGGTGGAGCTGCGGGTCGTGGCCAAGGACGCCGCCGGTCGGCTCGGAGCCGACGGCGCGACCGTGACGCTGGCCGCCGCGCCGCCCGTGGAGGAACCCGGTGGCGCGCAGAGCCCGGACTGGCTGGTCGTGCACTACAACCGCCCCGCTGGGGACTACGACGGCTGGGGCCTGCACGTGTGGGGCGACGTCGTGGACGCGCCGACGTGGGACGCGCCCCTGCCGTTCGCCGGGGAGACCGGGTACGGCCGGTTCGCGTGGGTGAAGCTCAAGCCGGGCGCGCGGTCGGTCGGGTTCATCGCGCACAAGGGCGACGAGAAGGACACCGACGGCGACCGGTTCGTCGATCCGAGCGTGACGCCGCAGGTGTGGCTGGGGCAGGGGAAGACGACCGTGTTCGCGTCCGAGGTCGCGGCGACCGGGCAGGCCGTCGTGCACTACGCCGGGGACACCACCGGGCTCGTGGCCCGCGCGGGCGGCGTGGACGTGCCGTTCTCCGGGGGAGTGGCGGCCATCCCGGCGACCGCGCCCGTGGAGTTCTCGCTGGTGCGCGGGGGAACGACCGAGGTGACCGGGCGCAACGCCGGGTCCGTGTGGGTCGACGGCGGCAAGGTGTTCCCGTCGCTCGCGGCGGCGGAGAACCGGGCCGTCATCCACTACCACCGGCCGGACGGCGACTACACCGACTGGACGCTCTACCACTGGACCGGGTCGCTCGAACCGAGTCCGGGCTGGACGCAGTCGCGCGTGCCGGACGGGTCGGACGGGTTCGGCGCGTACTGGTCGGTCCCGCTGGCTCCGGGAGCGCCGGGGCTGAGCAACATCATCCACCGCGGTGACACCAAGGACCCCGGCGCGGACCAGTTCCTGGACGTGGCGGGCACCGGGAACGAGGTGTGGTTCGTGTCCGGCTCGGCCAAGGCGGACGGCTCCGCCTCCTACGTGCTGCCGCCCTCGGTCGCCCCCGCCGCGGACGACGACCTGACCAAGTCCAAGGCGATCTGGATCACCAAGGACCTCGTGGTGTGGGACGTGCCCGCGGTGTCGACCGACGGCTACCAGCTCCGCTACGGCGACCGGCAGTTCCGCATGGTGCCCGACTCGACGCCCGTGCCCGCGAAGTTCCCGCACCTGGCCGGGAAACCGGTGTACCGCGTGCTGTCGTCCGATGTGGACAGTGCCGTGCGGGAGAAGCTGTCGGCCGTGCACGTGGACTCGTCCGGCGCGATCCGGCACCGGACCGGCGTGCAGATCGCGGGCGTGCTGGACGACCGGTACGCCGCGGAGGCGGCGAAGCTGACCTACGGTCCGACGTTCACGGGTGGCCGCGCGAGCGTCCGGCTGTGGGCCCCCACCGCGAAGTCCGTGCGGCTGCGGCTGTTCACCACGCCGTCCGGCGAGCCGACCCGCGTCCTGGACCTGCGCCGCGACGACGCGTCCGGCTCGTGGTCGCTGTCGGGCGACTTCAAGGACCGCTACTACCAGTTCGAGGTCACCGACGCCCGCCGCACGGTCGTGGTGACCGACCCGTACTCCGTGGCGCTGTCGGTGGACTCGACGCACTCCCAGTTCGCCGACCTCGCCGACCCGCGCACGATGCCCGCGAACTGGGGCCGTGACGTGGCGCGGGGGCTGGACGGCGACCCGACGGAGCACGGCGTCACCGAGCTGCACGTGCGGGACTTCTCCATCGGCGACCAGTCCGTCCCCGCGGACGCGCGCGGCACGTACAAGGCGTTCACCTACGCCCAGTCGACCGGCATGACCCACCTGCGCGACCTGGCGAAGGCGGGGCTGGACACCGTGCACCTGCTGCCGACGTTCGACATCGCCACCATCCCCGAGCGCCGGGCCGACCAGCAGGTCCCGGCCTGCGACCTGGCGTCGCTGCCGCCGGACTCCCCGGCGCAGCAGGAGTGCGTGGCCGCGACCGCCGCCCGCGACGGCTTCAACTGGGGCTACGACCCGTTCCACTACGACGTCCCGGAGGGCTCGTACGCGACGGCCGACGCCCAGAACGGCTGGGCCCGGTCGAAGCAGTACCGCGAGATGGTGAAGTCGTTGCACGACAACGGCAACCGGGTCGTGGTCGACGTCGTCTACAACCACACGGCCGCCGCGGGCGACGCGCCGACGTCCGTGCTCGACAAGGTCGTGCCCGGCTACTACCAGCGGCTCAACGCCGACGGCTCGATCGCGAACTCCACGTGCTGCGCGAACACCGCGCCGGAGAACGCGATGATGGGCAAGCTCGTCGTCGACTCCGTCGTCCGCTGGGCGCGGCTGTACAAGGTCGACGGCTTCCGGTTCGACCTGATGGGCCACCACCCGAAGGCGAACATCCTCGCCGTGCGGGCCGCGCTGGACGCCCTGACCGTCGCCCGCGACGGCGTGGACGGCACCAAGATCCGGCTCTACGGCGAGGGCTGGGACTTCGGCGAGGTCGCGGGCAACGCGCGGTTCGTGCAGGCCACCCAGGCGAACATGGCGGGCACCGGCGTGGGCACGTTCAGCGACCGCCTGCGCGACGCCGTCCGCGGCGGCGGCCCGTTCGACGACGACCCGCGCGTCCAGGGCCTCGGCTCCGGCCTCGCGGGCGACCTGAACGCCTCGCCGAACAACGGCGACGTGCAGGCCAGGCTGCTCAACTACTCGGACCTGGTGAAGCTCGGCATGGCGGGCAACATGGCCGACTTCCGCTTCCGCTCCACCGCGGGCCCGGACACCACCGGCCGCCAGGTCGGCTACAACGGCAGCCCGGCGGGCTACACGGGCGCGCCCGCGGAGGCCATCACGTACGTCGACGCCCACGACAACGAGACCCTGTACGACGCCCAGGCGTTCAAGCTCCCGCCCGCCACGACGATGGCCGACCGCGTCCGCATGCAGAAGGTCGCCCTCGCCCCGGTCCTCCTCGGCCAGGGCCAGCCGTTCCTGCTGGCGGGCACCGAGTTCCTCCGCTCCAAGTCGTTGGACCGCAACAGCTACGACTCCGGCGACTGGTTCAACCGCTACGACCCGTCCCTGCGCGGCAACGGCTTCGCCGCGGGCCTCCCCCCGGCCCCGGACAACCAGGCCAAGTGGCCCTACTCCCAACCCCTGCTGGCCAACCCGGCTCTACGACCGTCGTCCACCGACCAGCGCACCGCCCTGGACGGCACTCTGGAACTCCTGCGGATCCGCCAGTCCTCACCGCTGTTCACCCTGAACAACGCCGCTCTGGTCCAGCAGAAGCTCACGTTCCCCGCCGCCGAACCCGGCATCGTGGTGGCCCACCTCGACGACACGGTCGGCCCCGACACGGACCCGGCCCACCGCGGCCTCCTGGTCATCATCAACCCGTACCCCCAGCCAAAGCCGATCACCCTGCCCGGCACGGGCTGGTCGGCGCACCCGCTCAGCACCGACGCCAAGTCGACCCTGCTCACCACCGGAACGGCGACCGTGCCCGCCCGTTCGGTGGTGGTGCTGGTGCGCTGACAGGCCGTTGACCTGCGGTCCAGCGCGGTAGAGACGGAGTTGGCCAGCCGGAAGGGAGTGCGTATCTTTCCTGACTCGTGCGCATCAGCAGCAGGGGACGAGTGACGATCCCGATCGATGTCCGGCGTTCGCTGGACCTCCATCCCGGAGACGAAGTGGCCCTCGTCGTCGACCGGAAAGCCGGCTGCATCCGGATTGCGAAGTCCGTCGGCGGGCTGGGGAGAGGCCGCCTGATCGCCGAGTCCCTGCTGGGTGAGGGAGACGTCGACCTGGCGACGGACGGGAATCACCGCTGCGAGGCGCCCGACGCGTGATCGTCGTGCGCTGAAACCGATGGTCATCGGAACGTTCCGCGAAAGAATAGTTCCGCTCCGGACTATTCCGCTATGCTGGACCGCATGACCCCGCAGAGCGTCGACCTCCTCATGCTGCTGAAGGTGACCGGCCACGCGCTGGAGACCGAGTTGTCGGTGCGGCTCGCGGCGGTCGGGCTCACGCCGCGCGCGCAGTGCGTGCTGACGAACGCGCTCGGGGGCGAGCGGACGCAGAGCGAGTTGGCCGAGCTGTCGAACCTGGACAAGACCACGATGGTCGTGACCATGGACGCCCTGGAGAAGGCCGGGTTGGCCGAGCGGCGGTTGTCGAGCACGGATCGGCGGGCGCGGATCATCGTGGTCACCGACGCGGGGCGCGAGGTCGTGGCGAAGGCCCGCCAGGTGGTCGACGGGTTGTACGGCGAGGTCCTGGGGTCGTTGCCCGACGCGCAAGGTCTGGTGGACGGGTTGTCGTGCCTGCTCAACGGGCGGTTGGCGGAGAAGGTGGAGTGCGAGCACCCGCCGCGCCGCCGTGCGGTCAAGGCTGTCGTCCAGTAATAGATAGTCCCGTTCGGAACTATCTGCTACGGTCGCTTCTGGTATCGACGAACCAGGGGGACCGATGACTGACACCACCCGGCGGACCGCGGACTCGAGATGGCTCGCGCTCGTGGTCCTGTGCGCCGGAATGCTGATGATCGTGCTGGACCAGACGATCGTGAACGTCGCACTGCCCGCGATCCAGGCCGACCTCGGCTTCAGCCAGGCGGGCCTCGCGTGGATCGTGAACGCCTACCTGATCGCCTTCGGCGGCCTGCTGCTGCTCGCCGGGCGGCTCGGCGACCTGATCGGCCACAAGCGCGTGTTCGTGATCGGCCTGGTCGGGTTCACCGTCGCGTCGCTGCTCTGCGGCCTGTCCACGACCCCGGAACTGCTGATCGGCGCGCGGTTCGTCCAGGGCGTCGGCGGCGCGCTGTCCACGGCCGTCACGCTGGGCATGATCGTGAAGATGTTCCCCGAGCCCAAGGAGCAGGCGAAGGCGATCGGCGTCTTCAGCTTCGTCGCCGCCGCGGGCGCGTCGATCGGGCTGCTGCTGGGCGGGGTGCTGACCCAGGCCCTCACCTGGCACTGGATCTTCTTCGTCAACGTGCCGATCGGCGTCGTCGCGGTCCTGTTCGCGCTACGGCTCATCCGCACCGAACCGGGCATCGGGCTCGGCGAGGGCGCGGACATCCTCGGGGCGTTGCTGGTCACGGGCGCGGTGATGCTCGGCGTCTTCACGATCGTCGGCTCCGAGTCCGGCGGCAACCCCCTCGTGCAGGGCGTGATCGCGGTGGCGCTGCTGGTCGGGTTCGTGGTGCGCCAGGCGACGGCGGCCAACCCGCTGCTGCCGTTGCGGGTGTTCCGCTCGCGCAACGTGACCGGCGCGAACGCCGTGCAGGTCCTGATGGTCGCGGGCATGTTCGGCATGTTCTTCCTCGGCACGCTGTACATGCAGTTCGTGCTGCACTACGACGCCCTGCGCATCGGGCTGGCGTTCCTGCCGGTCGCGGTCTCCATCGGCACGCTGTCCGTCGGCTTCTCGGCCCGCCTCAACGCCCGCTTCGGCGAGCGCACCGTGCTGCTGTTCGGCCTGGGCCTGGTGTTCGTCGGCCTGCTGCTGTTCATGCGCGCGCCGGTGGACGGGACCTACCTGGAGCACCTGCTGCCGGTGATGCTGCCGCTCGGCATCGGCGTGGGGCTGTCGTTCCCGGCGCTGATGACGCTCGCCATGTCCGGCGCGACGCCGAGCGACGCGGGCCTGGCGTCCGGGCTGGTCAACACCACCGCGCAGGTCGGCGGCGCGCTCGGGCTCGCGGTGCTGGCGACCACGTCCACCTCGCGCACGTCCACGCTGCTGGCGCAGGGCGTGCCCACGGCGCAGGCGTTGACCAGCGGTTTCCACCTCGCGTTCGGCATCGCCGCCGGGCTCGTTGCCCTCGCGCTGGTCGTGGCCGTCACGGTCGTCCGCCCGGTCGCGGTCACCGCCGACGCGCCCCGGCCGATGGCGTTCCACTAGCTAGTGCTCGGTCAGCTCCACCCGCGACCGGACCTCGTCGTCGCGGAGGATCTCGAACTTCCGGTCCTCGGCCCCGAGCACCTTCAGGAAGCCGGGCTGGGTGTCCACGACGTAGTAGTCG
>NZ_JBHYHC010000038.1:0-75234 GCF_042738955.1 Umezawaea sp. NPDC059074 | reverse complement strand
CGGGGAGGTTCCCCGCGGCGCACCCACGTCTAGCCCATCGGGTAGGCGCGCCCGATCCAGACCTCCGCGTCCTCGCGGGTCAGGTGCTCCGGCTGGAACGTGCCCGCGCCGACCACCACGCCGAGGTCGAACAGCAGCGCCGCCTGCTCCTGGGAGTGCACGCCGTACGAGCCGACCTTCACACCCAGTTCCTCCGCCCGCTCGACCAGCTGCCGGACGTTGCGCTTGGCCCACTCCGGCGGCTTCTCCACGTCGAGGGCGTCGACGATCGGGCCGGTCAGCATCACGGCGGGCGCGGGCACCTCCAGCGCCGGGACCAGTTCGAGGTCCGGCAGGCCGGTGATGGTGAGGATGAACAGCACGCCGAGGCCCGCCAGCCGGTCGATCGACTCGATCAGGTCGCCGCGCTCGTCGAGCAGGGACGTCGCGTCGGCGCAGAGCATCAGGTGTCGCGGTTCGAGGCCGTGCTGCTCGAGTTCGGTGGTGACGATGCCGACGAGGTCGCTGTCGATCGCCATCCGCGGCGGCAGGGTGAGGCACACCATCGGCGCGTCCGCCCCGAACCTGGCCCGCCAGTCCGCCGTGGTCGCCAGCGCCTCGGCCAGCAGGAACCGGCCGAGCGGCACGGTCATGCCGGTCGTGTCGGCGAGCGGGTGGAAGACCTCGGCGCGGAGCCTGCCGAGTTCCGGGTGGTTCCAGCGCAGCGCGGCGTTGAGCGAGGTCACGATCCCGGCGTCGGGCAGCACGACGTGCGGTTGGTAGGCCACCACCATCTCGCCGGTCTCCAGCGCGCCCGCGATGGCGCAGGCCAGCCGGTAGCGCTCGCGGGCCACCTTGCCCGACACGGGGTCGAACAGCACCCACTGCGCCTTGCCGAGCTCCTTCGCCCGGTGCAGGGCGACCTCCGCGGACCGCATGGCCTCGGCGTGGTCCGCGCCCGGCACGTCGACGAGGACGATCCCAACGCTGGCGCTCACCCCGACGCCGACGCCCTCGTCCACGTAGACCGGCTTGGCCAGTTCCTCGATCGTCGCCTCGGTCAGCGCCACCACCACGTCCGGCGTCAGCTCGCCGCGCAGCGCCACCGCGAACACGTCGCCGAACAGCCGCGCGATGAACGCCTGGTGGTCGGTGAAGACCGAGCGCAGGGCGTTCGCGACCCGGCGCAGCACCAGGTCGGCCGTGCCGCCGCCCAGGCCGTCGTTCACCACCCGGAACCCGTCGACGTCCAGGAGCAGCAGCGCGACCCGCTCCGCGCCGCCGGTGACGACCATCGCCTCCAGCTTGGAGCGCAGGTGAGCGGCGTTGGGCAGGCCGGTCAGCGAGTCGTGCAGGCTCTGGTGCTCGAACGTCTCCTGGAGCAGGTGCAGCTCGTGGGTGTCCTCGAACATGAAGACCGGGTCGCCGTCGTCGGGGAGCGTCGTGGTCGACAGCCGGACGGTCCTGGTGTCGCCGTCGGCGGCGGACACCTCGATGTGGTCGCGGGTCCGCGCCCCCACCTCGGTGCTGTCGTCGAGGGCCGCGCGCAGTTCGGCCTGGTCGCGGTCGGCCGCGCCGAGGTCGGCGATGGGCGTGCCGAGTGGATCGGATTCCGCTGAATACCCGGTCAACCGCAAAAATGCGGGATTCGTCGCGGAGATGATTCCCCGCCGATCGGTGAGCGCCACCGCGATCGGGCAGTTCCGGTAGAACTCCGCGAATCGTTCCGCGGCGTGGTCGCCCCCGGTCCGGACTTCGCGCGCGAGTGCGACCACCAGCGATTCCAGTTCGGCTGGATCGGCATCGCGCAGAGCGGCCGCCCACCTGCGGGCGAACCGCAACGATTCCGGTGCCACCTCCGGCTCCGGCACAGTTCACCTCTTCGCCCGTGTCACGTGATTCCGGGCCCACTGTGGCGAAATACTTCGCTGCGCGGTGAGGCCTTACGGCAATCGTGGGATTCGACCACGGTCCGGTCTCGGCGGTCCATCACCCAAGAGGGTGTAAACGCCGCGCGCTTTACCCGGACGGCCCAGCGCGAGCACACCATCCGGGACTGTCCGGGGTCGCGTGGACTGCCCGACAATCGAGCCATGCGTGAAAAAGCCGAAGAAGACGACTTACCCGGCATTCTGGTCGTGGGGGCCGGAATCGCCGGGCTGACCGCGGCGCGGGCGCTGCGCGACGCCGGTCACCCCGTGACCGTGCTGGAGGCGCGGGACCGCGTCGGCGGCCGGATCTGGACGGACGAGCACGGCGTCGACCTCGGCGCGCACTGGATCCACGGCACCGACGGCAACCCGATCACCGAGCTGGTCGAGGACCTGGGCATCCCGTTCAGCTACGTCGGCGGCGACAGCGCGTACACCGGCGGTTTCGACAGCCTCGACCTGTTCGGCGCGGACCACCGCGCGACCGACCACCGGCGCAAGAGCCGCACCCTGGAACTGGCCGACGACGTGCTGCACGAGCTGGAGCAGCGCGCCGCGACCGCGCGAAAGGGGCAGCACCCGGACGTCCCGCTCGGCGAGGCCGTTCGCCAGGTCCTCGCCGAACGTCGACTGTCCTCCGAGGACGAGCAGGCGGTGCGCTTCCACCTCAACGTGATCCTCCGCGAGGACGTGGGGGAGGACGCGGACAAGCTGTCGCTGAAGTTCTGGGAGGACGGCTACCTGGTCTACGGGCACGGCGACAGCACCCTGCACCAGGGCTACCAGTCCGTCGTGGACGCCCTCGCCGACGGCGTGGACGTCAGGCTGCGCCACGTGGTCACCCGGATCGCCACCGGGCCGGGGTCGGTGCGGGTCACCACCGACCGGGGCGATTTCGAGGCCGCCAGGGTGCTGGTGACCGTGCCGCTCGGGGTGCTGAAGGCCGGGGTGGTGGAGTTCGAGCCGCCGTTGCCGGAGGTCAAGCGCTCGGCGATCGCCCGGCTGGGCTTCGGCACGCTCAACAAGATCGCCCTGCACTACCCGGAACCGTTCTGGCCCAGGGACCAGTACGTGTTCGGCTACCTGTGCCGCGACACCGACCGGTACCCCACCGTGGTGATCAGCATGTGGAAGTCGCACGGCAAACCGGTCCTGGTGATGCTGCTCGGCGCGTCGCTCGGCCGGGAGATGGAGACGTGGTCCGAAGAGGACGTCTCCGCCTACGCCACGACCGTCGTCGGCGACATCTTCAGCGCCGACGCGCCCGCGCCGGACCACGTCTCGCGGACCGCGTGGTCCACCGACCCGTTCGCCCTGGGCTCGTACACGTGCATCGGCGTCGACTCCTCGTCGGCGGACGTCGCCACGCTCGCCGAACCGGTCGGCGACCGGCTGTTCTTCGCGGGCGAGGGCACGAACCCGTACCACTGGGGCTGCGTGCACAGCGCGTACGAGTCCGGCAGGCGCGAGGCCGCGCGGATCAGCGGCGACCAGACCCTGTACGCCCCGCCGAGCGCCGGGGCGTCCCGCCGCCAGACGCGCAACACGGACCGGATGCTGCGGTTCGTGCGGATGCGGATGACGCACCTCAGCGAGCGGGAGCTGGCGGAGCGGGTGGCGTGCCTGCGCGAGGGCGAGGACCCCCACGGCGTGCGGCTGTTCGCCTCGCTGGCCGACTCCGAGCTGGAGACGCTGGCGTCGATGTTCGACGAGATCCCTTACACGACAGGCGATTCCCTCTGCCGCGAGGACGACGAGGCCCACGGCCTGTTCCTCGTCGTGAGCGGCCGGGTCGAGGTCGACTTCGGGGGCATCTACGACCGAGCGGTCCTCGGCCGTGGCGCACTGCTCGGCCACCACGACCTGTTCTTCCACGCCCGCACCACCACGGTCACCGCCCTGACCGACGACGTCGTGGCCTACTACCTCGACCACTACCGGTACCAGAGCTTCCTCTACGCCTTCCCGGACACCATGATGCTCATGCTGACGGACCTGGTAACCCGCTGGGAACAACTGGAAACCGCCCTGGGCGCAACAACCCTGGCCGCCGCGAGGAGGGGGACGGGAACGGCCTAGGGGGTGTCAGGCGGCGGGGTAGACGAAGCCCTCGTCGCGGACGTACGTGTAGCCGACGGCGGTCTGGTCGGCGGCGCAGCGGTCGGTCGCGCAGGTCGCGTTGTCCTCGCGGTCGGCGTTCCAGAACAGGCGCAGGGGGACCGTGCCGGGGCGTTGGGAGCTGTAGACGAAGCCCTCGTCGCGCAGGAAGGTGTAGCCCACCTCGAGCTGCTGGTTGACGCACGAGTCGGTGCCGCAGGTGACGACGTCGCCCCGACCCTCGTTCCAGTACGTCTTCAACGGCACCGTGCCGTCCTCGCGGGTGGCGAGCACGCGGCCCTCCACTTGGGCGAGGGCGTAGTCGCCGCGGTTCTTGCCCAGGCAGTCCTCGCTGGCGCAGGTGGCGTTGTCCTCCAGCTTGCCGCTCCAGTACAGCCGCAGGTCCTTGCGCGCGGCGGGGGCCGGTGTCGTGGTCGTCGTGACCGGCGGTGGCGTCGTGGTGGTCGGGGCGGAACTGGTGGTCGCCGGCTTCGACGACGACGTGGTGGCGGGGTTGCCGCTCGCGGTGCCGGACAGCGGCCACTTCTGCCACAGCACCGCCCCACCGGCCAGCAGCGCCACGACGACCGCCACCGCGCCCACCACGGCCCACCGCGGACCTCGACGGGCAGGCGGTTCGGGGTAGCCGCCGGACGCCTGCTCCACCGCCGGGAAGATCGAGGTGGAACTCGGCCGCGGCACGGCCACGCGGACCGTGCGCTCCGACTCCGACACGTCCCGCGGACCCGCGGGCAGGAAGCGGGCCACGGCGGACCGCTGGTCGTCGATCATCCGGTGCACGGCGGGCAGCCACGGGCGCACCGACGGCGGCACGGGGTGCGCCAGGTCGAGCACGTGCTCGGGGCTGGGGCGCTTGGCCGGGTCCTTCTCCAGGCACCGCTCCACGATCAGCCGCACCCGCGGCGGCAGCGCCGACAGGTCGGGGCGAACGCTCACCACGTTGTTCAACGTCTGCAACGTCGACGCGCCCGCGAACGGGCTCCGGCCGGTGCACGCGGCGGCGAGCACCGCGCCCAGGGAGAACACGTCGCTGGCCGGGCCGAGCGTGCCGGACACGGCCTGCTCCGGCGACATGAAGCCGGGCGACCCGATCATCGAGCCCGTGTGGGTGAGGTTGTTGTCGGTGTCGTCCACGGCCTTGGCGATGCCGAAGTCGATCACCCGCAGGCCGTCGTCGGTCAGCAGCACGTTGGAGGGCTTGAGGTCCCGGTGCACCAGCCCGACGCGGTGGATCTCCAGCAGCGCCGTCGCCAGTCCGGCCGCGAGCCGCAGCGCGGACTCCTCCGGCAGCGGCCCGGCCGTCGCCACGGCCTCCTGCAACGAGGGGCCCGGCACGAACACCGACGCCAGCCAGGGCACCTCCGCGTTCGCGTCGGACCCGACCACGGCGGCCGTGTAGGCCCCGGAGACCTTCCCGGACGCCTCCACCTCCCGGCTGAAGCGGCCGCGGAACCCCTCGTCCTGGACGAGCGCGCCGTGGATCAGCTTGACCGCGACCAGCCGCCCGTCCGGCCCGGACCCCAGCAGCACGCGGCCCATGCCGCCCCGGCCGAGTTCCGCGAGGATCCGGTACCGGCCGATCGTCGTCGGGTCGGACGCACCGAGCGGCTTCACGACAACCCCTTCGAGCAGGTGTGCCGGCGCCGGGGATCCGCGCGCCGCGGCGATCGTCCCGCGCGGAGCGCGCCCCGGTGGGATCGCGCCCATCCTACGATGATCGACTTCGCGGCGGTGACCGGTGCGGCCGGTGTTTCCGGACCAGGCCGGGGATCGCGGCGCAGACCGATCGGTCGGTCAGCGCTCCTCGGCCGTCGCGCGCATCACCTTCCACACGGCGGCCACGTCGCTCCGCTCGGTCGGTTCCGCGCCGACCGACACCCGGACCGACCAGCGGCCGTCCAGCAGCGACGGCGTGATGAGCGCCGCGCCGGACGCGTTCACCGCGTCCACCCACTTCAGCGTGTGGGCATCCAGTTCGGCCCCGTCGGTGAGGTGCGCGGGCTCGTGGCGCAGGCACACGGTTTGCAGCGTCACGGGAGCCAGCACGCGCCATTCCGGCGTCGCCTCGGCCTCCTGCTCCAGCCACCGGGCGTTGGCGAGGTCGCGGCGCAGGCGGTCCTGGATCGCCTGCACGCCGTCGAGTCGCAGCTGGAACCAGAGCTTGAGGGCGCGGAAACGGCGTCCCAGCGGGATTCCCCAGTCCTTGTACTGCGTGACCTCTCCGTCCACAGTGGACCGCAGGTAGGACGGGTTGGTGGACATGACCCGCACCAGGTGTTCCGGGTCGGCGACGTAGAGCAGGGCGCAGTCCAGGACGGTGCCCATCCACTTGTGCGGGTTCCACGACAGCGAGTCCGCGCCCTCGACGCCGTCGACCATCCACCGCATCTCCGGGAGCAGCAGCGCGGACCCGGCCATCGCCGCGTCGACGTGCACCCACATCCCGTGCGCCTTCGCGATCGGCACGATCTCGGCGAGGGGGTCCATCGCGGTGGTGCCGGTGGTGCCGACGCTCGCCACGACGGCAGCGGGCCGCCTGCCCGCGGCCACGTCCGCGGCCACTGCCTCGGCCAGCGCCGCGGGGGACATCGCGCGGGTCCACGGGTCGGTCCCGACCAGGCGCAGGTTGTCCGTGCCGAACCCGGCGAGCGCCACGGCCTTGGCCACCGACGAGTGGGCCTGCTCGGTCGTGTAGACGGTGAGCGGGGCGTCCTCGGCCTGGAGGCCGCCGCGCGACTCCGAGTAGCCGGTCGTCCGCTCCCGCGCGGCCAGCAGCGCCACGAGGCAGGCGGTGGACGCGGTGTCGTGGATGGCGCCCCGCCACGACGCGGGCAGCCCGGTGAGGTCGCGCAGCCACTCGACCACGACCTCCTCGACCTCGGTCAACGCCGGGGCGGACTGCCAGGTGATGCCCAGCGCGCCGAGACCGGACGTGGCGATGTCGCCCAGCACGGAGCTGAGCGTCGCGTTGGAGGGGAACCAGCCGAAGTACCGGGGGTGCTGCATCTGGGTGATGCCCGGCACCACGATCCGGTCGAGGTCGCCCAGCACCGCGCCGAACCCCTCCGGCTCGGTGGGGGCGCTCGCCGTCAGCTGCGCCGCCACCTCGCCGGGCTTGACCTGCGCCTGGACCGGCAGCTCCGGGACCCGGAGCCGGTAGTCGGCGATCCAGTCGACCAGCTCGTGCGCGGCTTCGCGGAATTCGTCCGGTGTCATGCGTTCCCTCGATCGACGGTCGTGGCGGAGGCGTCCGCGGGGTTCCGAGCAGCGTTATTCTACGACGGTAGAGCCATCCGGAACACGGGGGAGGAGGAGCATGCCGAGGCTGGTGGACCACGCCGAGCGCCGTCGCGCGATCCTCGAGGTGACCTGGCGGCTCATCGCCACCGAGGGGCCGGACGCCGCCACGATGCGGGAGATCGCCCGGCAGGCCGGCTACGCCAACGGCGCGCTCGCGCACTACTTCCCCAACAAGGAAGCCCTGATCGAGGCCGCGTACGTCTACGTGTCCGAGCAGACCGACCTCCGCATCCGCGCCGCGACCTCCGGCAAGCGCGGCCTGGAGGCCCTGCGGGTGTTCCTGGTGGAACTCGTGCCGACGACCGAGGTCACCCGGCTCGAAGCCCGGATCGTCCTGCCGTTCTGGAGCCGGACCGTCACCGACGAGGCGCTGGCGGGCACCAGCGACGACCGGATGCGGCGGTGGCGCGAGGACCTCACGAACCTGCTCGGCCAAGCCCGCGAGGACGGCGAGGTGCGCGCGTCCGCGCCCGACGCCGTGCTCGCCGAACAGCTCCTGGCCATGGCCATGGGGATGCAGGTCCTCGCCCTGCTGCCCGACCACCCGACCACGCCCGACCTCCAGCTGCGGGTGGTCGACGAGCACCTGCGCGGCCTGGCTACCGGGTGAGCGCGGCGATCAGCGCGTCCGCCATGGGGCCGCTGGACGCCGGGTTCTGGCCGGTGACCAGGTTCCCGTCGACGACGGTGAACGCCTGGTAGGCCGGTCCGCCGGAGTGCTCCGCGCCCTTCTCCCGCAGCGTGCTCGCCAACAGCCACGGCGCGGCCTCGGCCGTGCCGAACAGCTGTTCCTCCTCGTCGGTGAACGCCGTCATCCGCCGCCCGGCGAACACCCACCTCCCGTCGGCGTCGACGGCGGACAGCAGACCGGCGGGCCCGTGGCAGACGGCCCCGATGAGCGTCCCGGACGCGTCCGCGGCGGTGAGCAGCCGACCGAGGTCGGCGTCCCGGTAGAGGTCGACCACGGGCCCGTGCCCGCCGGGCAGCACCACGGCGGCGTAGTCGTTGACGTCGACCTCGTCGAGCTTGAGCAGCGGCCCGTACTCGCGCAGGGCCCGCTCGGCGTGCTCCACGTGGTGCGCGCAGTCCGGTCCGGCGATCTCCGGGTCGGCGCTGTGGGCGTCGAGCGGCTGGAGGACGCCGCCGGGGGAGGCGAAGTCGACGGTGAGGCCCGCCGCGACGAACCTCTCGTGCGGCGCGGCGAGTTCCTCGGCCCAGTAGCCGGTGGGGTAGGACGAGCCGTCGGTGCGCTCCCAGGTGTCGGCGGCGGACAGGACGATGAGGATCTTGGTCACGAGCTGGCTCCTTCGGTGTTCGGCTGCTTCGAGCCTGGTCCACGGGTAAGCGCCGCGGCGGCTCATCTCGCGCCCTGTGCGACCTCGGACTCCGCTGACGAGGACTCGGAGGTCCACTCGGGAACGGCGGGGTTCGGGGACAATGGCGGCCGTGGTCAACCGCGAACTCGCCGACTTCCTGCGCCGGGCCCGTGGCCAGGTCGACCCGTCACGGGCGGGCCTGCCGCCGGACGGCCGCGTGCGCCGGGTGCCCGGTCTGCGGCGCGAGGAGGTCGCGCTGCTGGCGGGCGTGTCCACCGACTACTACGCCCGCCTCGAACAGGGCAGGCGCATCACGCCGTCGGCTGGCGTGGTCGAGGCGATCGGCCGCGCGCTCGGCCTCGACGCCGCCGGGAAGGCGCACCTCGACGACCTCCTCGGCCTGACCACGACCACCCGGCGGCGGTCAAGGGGTGTCCAACGCGTGCGGCCGGGGCTCTACCAGCTGCTCGACGCCCTCGACGGCGAGCCCGCGTTGATCCTCGGCCGCCGCACGGACGTGCTGGCCGCCAACCGGATGGCGAAGGCGTTGTTCACCGACTTCGACCGGCTGCCGCCGAAGCAGCGCAACTACGCGCGCTGGATGTTCCTCGACGACGACGCCCGCTCCCTGTTCGTGGACTGGGAGGACCACGCCCGCGCCGCGGTCGAGAGCCTCCGGCTGGACGTCGGCCGCGATCCCGCCGACGACGCCACGACCGCCCTCGTCGCCGAGTTGCGCGCCCACAGCCGCGAGTTCGACCAGTGGTGGGAGCGGCACCGGGTGCACCAGCGCACCCACGGCGCGAAACGCCTGCGCCACCCGCTGGTCGGCGAGTTGGACGTCGACTACGAGACCCTCACCCTGCCCGGCGACCCCGACACGACCCTGTTCGTCTACACCACGCCCGCCGGGTCACCCGCCCGGCGGGCCATGGACCTGCTGGCGAGCTGGACGGGTGACCGGGTTCCGTTCCCGAGTTGACGGCGTCACGTCCCGGCGGGGACGTGGGTGGTGAACCGCAGGTTCGCGTCGTCCCGCACGGGCGCGCGGCGCAGCAGCCTCACGTCGGAGTGGTAGTCCATGGACGTCAGCCACGGGGCCCGGTCGCCTTGCCGGGGCAGCTCGCCGATCGCCCGCTGGATGTAGCCCGCGGCGAAGTCGAGGAACGGCCGGGTCGGCATCGCGGTGTCGGGGACGGTCGGGACGCAGACGTCGTGGCCGTGCTCGTCCATGTGCGCGAGCAGGCGGCAGAACTGCTCGCACAGGAGACCGACCTTGAGCGTCCAGGACGACGTGGTGTAGCCGACCGCGAACGCCAGGTTGGGGACGCCGGACAGCATCATCCCCTTGTACGCCACCGTGTCCGCCAGCCGGACCGGCTCGCCGTCGACCGCGACGCCGACGCCGCCGAAGGGCCGCACGTTCAGCCCGGTCGCCGTGACGACCACGTCCGCCTCCAGCGCGCGGCCGGACTCCAGCAGCACCTCCGACGCGGTGAACCCGGTGATCCGGTCGGTGACCACCGACGCCGTGCCCTCGCGGATCGCGGTGAACAGGTCGCCGTCGGGCACCAGGCACAGCCGCTGGTCCCACGGGTCGTACGGCGGGTTGAAGTGCTCGTCGACCGGATAGCCCGCCGGGAGCTGCTTGGTGTTGATCCAGCGGATCAGCCTGCGGGCCTGGCGCGGGAAATGGCGGCACAGCCACCAGATCGCCCGCTGCTGCGCGATGTTCTTGCGCCGGACGAGCCGGTACGCGCGCTCCTCGCCGAGCAGCGTCCGCAGCCGGTTGCCGAGGGCGTCCTTCGACGGCACCGGAAGGATGTAGCTCGGCGTGCGCTGGAGCATCGTGACGTGCGCGGCGGTGGCGGCCAGTGCCGGGACCAGCGTGACGGCGGTGGCCCCGCTGCCGATCACGACCACCCGCTTGCCCGCGCAGTCGAGGTCCTCCGGCCAGTGCTGGGGGTGCACCACGGGCCCGGCGAAGTGCTCGCGACCGGGGAACGCCGGGCTGAAGCCCTCGTCGTAGCGGTAGTAGCCGGTGGCGAAGAACAGCCAGGACGCCGTGAGCGTCACGGGTTCGCCGATGTCGGTCCGGTCGACCTCGACGGTCCACCGGCCGTCCACACCGGACCAGGCCACGCCCCGAACGTGGTGGTGGAACCGGGTGTTGCGGTCGATGCCGTGCTCCTCGGCGGTCTCCCGCAGGTAGGCGAGGATCTTGTCGGCGCCCGCGATGGCGTGCTCGTCCCGCCACGGCTTGAACTCGTAGCCGAACGTGTGCAGGTCGGAGTCCGAGCGGACGCCGGGGTAGCGGAACAGGTCCCACGTGCCGCCGCCCGCCGCACGCCCCTCCAGGACGGCGTAGGTCCGGTCCGGGTGGTCGCGGTGGAGGTAGTGCGCCGCGCCGATGCCCGAGATGCCCGCGCCGATGATCAGGACGTCGAGGTGCTCCACTGGGGACGTGGTCATGTGACTGGCTCCCTGGCGTCGGTCGGACCGAGGCCTCCAGGGTGTGCGTCCCCTCGCCGGACGACAAGGGCCGGGCGGCGGTACCACACCGCGGTGGTGCCCGTCCACGATCCGGGAATCGACGGAAATGGTGTGAGTGAAATCGCTCCATTCGCCGTCGGATACCACAAATCGCGATTCACGGGATGTGATCCCGGATAGCAGGACGAAGTGCGCCTCCCGATCATCGACTCCTATTGTTGCCGCCGCGTCACGAATTGGCGCGTGCTGGTTTCGAAACGAAGGGTCGGCGATGTCCGAGCAACTCATTGAAGCGCCGAAGAAGCGAACGGGACTGTTCGCGGTGATCGGCGTGGTGGTCCTGGTGCTGGTCGCGGGCGTGGTGTTCGCCGTCACCCGAGGCGGGGACGACGCGAAAGCCGTCCGGATCGGCGTGGTCGGCGCGAGCGACCCGTACTGGGCCACCTACGTGAAAGCGGCGGCGGACAACGGCATCAAGGTCGAGGTGGTCGACTTCACCGACTACGCGCAGCCGAACCCGGCGCTGGCCGAGGGCGAGATCGACCTGAACCAGTTCCAGCACGTCGTGTACCTCGCGGACTACAACGTCTCGAACAAGAAGAACCTCGTTCCCGTCGGCGCGACGGCGATCTACCCGTTGGGCCTGTACTCGAAGAAGTTCGACTCGGCGGCCGGGATTCCGGCGGGCGCGACCGTGGCGGTCCCGAACGACGCGAGCAACCAGGGCCGCGGCCTGCTGGTGCTCCAGTCGGCGGGGCTGATCAAGCTCAAGTCCGGCGGCACGATCTTCTCCGACCTGAGCGACGTCGACGAGTCCGCGTCCAAGGTGAAGGTCACGGCGCTCGACGCCGCGCTGACCGCCACCTCGCTGGACGACCTGGCCGCGGCGATCATCAACAACGACTTCGTCGAGAAGGCGGGCCTGTCCTTCGACAAGGCCATCGCCAAGGACGACCCGGCCGACCCGAAGGCCGTCCCGTACGTGAACATCTTCGCCGCGCGCGAGCAGGACAAGGACAACCCGACCTACACCAAGCTCGTCGAGATCTACCAGAACAGCCAGGACGTGCGCGACGGCGTGAAGGAGGTCTCCGGCGGCACGGCGGTGTTCGCCAAGACCTCGGCCGACGACCTGCGCAAGTCGCTGACCGAGGTCGAGAAGATCACCGCGGAGAAGAAGAAGTAGCCCCGTGGCCATCATCGAACTGGACAACGTGTCCAAGGTCTTCCCGCGCGCTCACCGGGGCGCGACCCCGGTGAGCGCGGTGGAGGACGTGACGCTGCACGTCGAGGCGGGCGAGATCGCGGGCGTCATCGGCTACTCCGGCGCGGGCAAGTCCACGCTGGTCCGGCTGATCAACGCGCTGGAGAAGACGACCTCCGGCACGATCACCGTCGACGGCACGCGGATCACCGGCCTGTCCGAGCGCCGCCTCCAGCGGGTGCGCCTGGGCATCGGCATGATCTTCCAGCAGTTCAACCTGTTCTCCTCGCGCACGGTGTGGGGCAACATCGCCTACCCGTTGCAGATCGCCGGGGTGCCGAAGGACCAGCACCAGCGGCGCGTGTCGGAGCTGCTGCACTTCGTCGGGCTGGCCGACAAGGCGCACAGCTACCCCGACCAGCTCTCCGGCGGCCAGAAGCAGCGGGTCGGCATCGCGCGGGCGTTGGCGACGTCGCCGAAGGTGCTGCTCGCCGACGAGGCCACGAGCGCGCTCGACCCGGAGACGACGCAGGACGTGCTGCGGCTGCTGAAGAAGGTCAACGTCGAGCTGGGCATCACCACGGTGGTGATCACCCACGAGATGGAGGTCGTCAAGAGCATCGCCGACCGGGTCGTGGTGATGGAGCGGGGGAGGGTCGTCGAGGACGGCTCGGCGTTCGACGTGTTCGCCCACCCGAAGCACCCCACGACCAAGCGGTTCGTCGGCACGCTGGTCGCCGACGTCCCCACCGGCGCGACCCTGGAGTCGTTGCGCGCCAACCACCCCGGCCGCCTGGTGACGCTGGCGTTCCACGACGACTCGTTGCCCCAGTCGCGGGCGTTCGCCGAACTGGCAGCGAGCGGCGTCGAGTTCGAACTCGTCCACGGCGGCATGGAGGACGTCCAGGGCCGGTCGTTCGGCAACCTCACCCTGGCGCTGCGCGGTCCGGACGACGCCATCGACAGCGCGCTCGGCCGCCTCCGGGTCGGCCTGTCCGCGACCGAGGTGGCGTGATGGACCGCCTGGTCGAACTCCAGGGGCTGTTCTGGCAGTCGACCCTGGAGACGCTCTACATCGTCGGCATCACGCTGGCGTTCGGCGGGGTCGGCGGCCTGCTCATCGGTGTGGCGCTCTACATCACCCGCAAGAACGGCCTGCTGGCCAACGCGCCGGTGTCGATCGCGCTGAACCTGCTGGTGAACTTCTTCCGCCCCATCCCGTTCGTCATCTTCATCGGCGCGGTCCAACCGCTGGCCCGGCTCGTCGTGGGCATCGGCATCGGCAACAAGGCGATCATCTTCGCCCTCTCGCTGGCCGCGGCGTTCGGCATCGGCCGCATCGTCGAGCAGAACCTGGTCGGCGTCGACCCCGGTGTCATCGAGGCGGCCAGGGCCATGGGCGCGAGCCGCCCGCGCATCATCGTCGGCGTCCTCATCCCCGAGGCCCTCGGCCCGCTGATCCTCGGCTACACGTTCGTGTTCGTCGCCCTGGTCGACATGTCCGCCATCGCGGGCGTCATCGGCGGCGGCGGCCTCGGCAACTTCGCCCTGGTCTACGGCTACCGCCAGTTCAACCCGGCGGTCACGTGGGGGGCGGTGATCGCCATCGTCGTCATCGTCCAGGTAGCCCAGTTCGCCGGGAACCTCCTGGCCCGCAAGGTCCTCCGCCGCTGACCCGCGTCACCCCGGAGGGGGAGACGGGGTAGGACCGAGGAGGGAAGATCGAGACCGCCGGACTTCCTACGGTTCCGACATGGCCCTGCCCCGTTCCCGCGTGGTCGCCCTCGTGATCACCGCCGGTCTCCTGCTCTCGCTCGGCTACCTGGCCGTGCGACCCCCGTCGACCCTCGCCGTCCCCGACGGGGCCAGAGCGGGCTCACTCGCCCTGCACGAGTGCGACTACGACACCGAGGCCGGGTCCGTCGCGGCCGACTGCGGCACGCTCGTGGTGCCGGAGACCCGACGTGACCCGGCGTCGGACCTGATCGCGCTGCCGGTGATCCGGATCAAGGCCGCCTCCGGCGGATCCGGCACCCCGGTCTTCCGCCTGGGAGGCGGCCCCGGCGCCACGAACCTCGGCTTCCGGGAGGCCAGCAGGCTCAACGCCACCCGAGACGTGGTCCTCGTCGGCTACCGCGGCGTCGACGGCTCACGCAGGCTGGACTGCCCCGAGGTCGTCGGCGCCATGCACGCCGCCGACGACCTGACCAGCCCCAAGGCCCTGCCCGCCACCACCCGCGCCTTCACGCTGTGCAAGGACCGCCTCCAACGGGACGGCGTCGACCTCACCGCCTACTCGGTCACCGACCGCGTCGAGGACATGGAATCCGCCCGTACCGCCCTGGGCTACCCGAAGATCGACCTGCTCAGCTCCAGCGCGGGCACCCGCACCGCCATGGTCTACTCCTGGCGCCACCCGGACTCGCTGCGCCGCTCCGCGATGGTCTCGGTCAACCCGCCAGGCCACCTCCTCTGGGACCCGCGCATCACCGACTCCCAGTTCGCCCAGTACACGAAGCTGTGCCAAGCCGACACCACCTGCGCCGCCCGCACCCCGGACCTCGCCGCCACCGTCCGCGCCACCGCCACGAACATCCCCGAACGCTGGGGCCCTTTCCGGATCAAGGACACCACCGTCCGCGTCCTGAGCCAGTACGCCATGCACCACAACGGCCGAGGCTCGGCCCCGAACAACGCCCCGACCGTGCTGGACGCCTACCTCAGCGGCGATCCCGGCGCACTGTGGGCCATGTCCGTCCTCGGCGACGCCGCCCTACCCGGCTCGATCGTCTGGGGCGAGTTCGCCTCGTTCGCCATGCTCGACGCCCCCGCTGCCCGCAGCTACTACGAGGCAGGCGGCGACCCCGGCTCGATCCTGGGCAACGCCTCGACCGACTTCCTCTGGACCGGCCCCGAGGGCTTTTCCACCGTCTGGCCGGACAGCCCCGACAACGCCCAGTACCGCACAGTCCGTCAAAGCGACGTCGAAACCCTCCTGGTCAGCGGCTCGGTCGACTTCTCCACCCCGTCCCAACTCGCCACCACCGAACTCCTACCCTCCCTGTCCCGAGGCAAGCAGGTGATCCTCCCCGAACTGGGCCACACCGCCGACTTCTGGGAACACCGCCCGGAAGCAAGCGCCCACCTGCTGACAACGTTCTTCGACAGGGGAGAGGCGGACGCCTCCCACTTCGACACCCGCCCGGTCGACTTCACCGCCGTCCCCCTGACCATGTCCACGATCGCGAAGCTCCTAGTAGCCGTCACCACCACCATCACAGCCCTGGCCCTGCTCCTCCTCACCGCGATGGCCCTCCGCCGCCGCAAGAACGGCGGCTTCAGCCCCCGCACAGGCACCTGGCTCCGCGTACTGACGACCATCCCGCTAGGCCTGGGCGGCTGGTTCCTCGGCGTACTCACGGTCTGGACCATCAACCCGGACGACTACGTGGCCAGCACCACCGCCACCGCCCCCGGCGTGAGCCTGCTGATCGGCATCGGCACCTACCTGGCCTGGGCACCCCGCGACCTCCCACGCCCACTCCGCCGAGCAGCCCTAGCCGCGTCCATCGGCGCAGCACTTGTAGGCGCGGTACTGGGCTCCGCCGCCACCACGGACCTCATCTCCCCAGCCACCACCATCCTCGGCGCGGCAGCAGCGGCCAACCTCGCCCTCCTGGTCCTCGCCTCCTCCACCCGAGTCCACGAAGCCCGACACCCACTCCCCACCGCCCCCTGATGACGCCCACAACCCCCGGTCCGCTCGTGCGATGCTGGTCGTGACGACGGATCGGGGGTTGGCGCATGGCGTCGAAGAGCAAGGGGAGCATCGCGCCCTACGTGGCACTGGTGCTGGCGGTGATCATCTTCGTACCAGCCCTCCGCGAAGCGGTCCTCGGCTGGCTACCCCCGCTGATCGACGCGCTGAAGGACCTCAACCCGTTCCGCTCCTGACCCCCACGTGCACTAGTTTGCGTCGGGTGCCGACCAACGAGGAGATCGTCCGCCACCACGTCCCGGACCCGAACGAGGACCCGTGGGTCCAGGGACCGCCCCAACCCGAGACGGTCGTGCTGACCCCGTACACCCCGGCCTGGCCCCTGCGCTACATCGCCCTGGCCGCGGGAATCCGCTCGGCACTCGGCGATGTCGTCCTGGACCTCGACCACGTCGGCTCCACCTCCGTCGAGGGCCTGGCCGCCAAGGACGTGATCGACATCGTCCTGACCGTCGCCGACCCCCGCGACGAGGACAAGTACGTCCCGGCCCTGGTCGACCTCGGCTACGTCCACACCGTGCGCGAGTCGTCGTTCCACGAACACCGCCTCCTCAAGCTCGCCGACCCCCACGCCAACCTGCACGTGTTCGGCCCGGACAGCCCAGAAACGATCCGCCTGCGCATGTTCCGAGACTGGCTGCGCGCCAACCCGGACGACCGCGACCTCTACCAGCGCGCAAAGCAGGCGGCCATCCCCGGCGGCGGCCGGGTCATGGACTACAACGCCCGCAAGGAATCCACGATCCGCGAGATCTACGACCGCCTCTTCCACGCCGCAGGCCTGCTCTAGACACCAGCAAGGGCCGAGTCAGCATCGGCAACGGCCAAATCGGCGTTCATCCGAGCCCCGCCAACGCCCCGGCAGCAGCGGAAGTCCCCACCTGCGCATTCGGCTCACCAGCATTCCCCGCCACCCACACCCCAGGCACCGAGATGGCTCCCGCAGGACCGCTCACCACTCGCCGCCCCATCCCACCGGCCAACTCCTCCATCTCCAACCCCACCAGGCAATTCTTCTTGCACCTCAGCAACCATGAGCACCCCTTCCTCCGTCCGCTGCAACACCACCGACAGTAGGCACCCCTTGCTCAAAGGGCATAACATCATGCCTATGACGCAAGACAATGGCGACATGGACAGCCTCGTACGCAAACGGATCCGCGCCCTCCGGGTAGCACAGGGCTGGTCTCTAGAAGAACTGGCCACCAGAGCCAACGTCAGCCAATCCACCCTGAGCCGCATCGAGAACGGCCAACGCCGCCTAGTCCTCGATCAACTGGTCACCTTGGCCCGCGCCCTCGACACCACCCTCGACCAACTCGTCGAAACCGCCACCGACGACGTCATCACCAGCCCGATCATCGACGGCGCACACGGCCTCCTGCGCTGGCCGGTCAAAGCGGACCCAGGCATGTCAGTGGTACGCCAACGCATGACCACGCCACCCCCGGACACCACCGCCCGCCTCCGAGCCCACCCAGGCCGCGAATGGCTCGTGGTCCTCTCCGGCACAGCCGTACTACTGCTGGGCAACCGCCGCTTCCGCATGGAAACCAACCAGGCGGCAGAGTTCCCGACCATGCTCCCGCACGCCATCGGCGCGGAGGGCGGCCCGTGCGAAATCCTCGGCATCTTCGACCGAGACGCCCGCAAGGGCCACCAACGCCCGGACGACGACCACTGACCTTGCGCGCCCAGCACCCCCACCAAGCATCTTCTTGCGCACTCCGGGATCCCCCTGCCATTTCCGCTTGATCGACTTACCGTGCCCCCATGACCCACGCACCCCACCACCACAACCACGACCCACACACCCACGGCCAAGCCGACCTCCTGGACATGGACGCCGAGGTGCTGTCCGACCACCTCGCCTCCATCGCAGCCTGGCTCCCGGTAAACAAAGACGTGCGCCACGTGGTGGACCTGGGCAGCGGCACAGGCGCGGGCACCTTCGCCCTACTGGCCCACTTCCCCCAAGCCGAGGTAACAGCGGTCGACGCCTCAGAACCCCACCTGACCAGACTCCGCTACAAGGCCGCCTCCCAAGGCCTGACAAACCGAGTCCACACGATCCACACCGACCTGGACGCCGACTGGCCCACCCTCGGCTCACCAGACCTGATCTGGGCCTCCGGCTACCTCCACCACGCAGCCACCCCAGACCAAACCCTCCGCAAGATCCACAACCTCCTCCCCCCAGGCGGCCTGTTCGCCCTGGTGGAAATGGCAGGCTTCCCCCGCTTCCTCCCCCCAGACGCCCCCGAAGACCGCCCAGGCCTGGAAGAACGCTGCCACGCAGCAAGGTCCCACCAAGACGCAACCCACGTTCCCCACAGAGGCGCAGACTGGACCCCAATGCTCACAGCCGCCGGTTTCACAGTGGAGAACAAGCTCGTAGTCCCACTAACCATCACCGCCAAAGACAATCCCGCAGTAGCCCACTACGCACTAACCGGCCTGAAGCGCCTAAGCGCCAACGTCTCAGACTCCCTGGACACCGCCGACCAGCAGTCTTTGGCCCGCCTACTGGACACCAAGGCCCCAACCAGCCTCCTCAACCGCCCCGACCTGGCCCTACGCACCGAACGAACGATCTGGGCCGCCCGCCGCCCCTAAATCTCTCTCTTCTGCTCTAAAACTCGCACCGGGATCAACTGCCTGGGCCCTTTTGGGCCCCCGGCCGCCACTCGCACCGCGCACCAACCGCACCATGCCGGCAGGTTCTTTTAACCCCCACCCCGGCCAACCCCCGATTGTTTTTGCGCCCCCACCCTCTTTCGCTTTGTCAAGCCGTCTTTCCAGGCTTGACAAAGCGAAAGAGGGTGGGATAATTGGCGCAATCGGGGGTTCGCCCAAACGCCGGACCCAGCTCACGGTCGGCACGCGAACCACCCCACCTGAGCCAAAGTGGCACCACCATGGCTTGCACATGGCGCCACTGATGTGCCACAGTAGCGCCATGGACTTGACCACCTACGTAGACAACCTCGGCCGCGAACTAGCCCTCCTAGCCGAGAGCGGCGGCGAAGACGCCCGCGCGCTGGTCGAGCGCCTGAGCACCTCCCTGGAGTCGGCCATCCGCCTGACCCTCCTGGAAACCCTCTCCGCAGCGGCGGACGAAATCACCCTCGACCTGGCCCCAGGCTCAGTGGAACTCCGCCTCCGCGGCCGCGACCCGAACTTCGTAGTCACCCTCCCCCCAAGCGACCACCCCCAAGACCAGCAGCCCGCCGCAACGCCACGCCAAGAAGAACTGACGATCACCGAAGACGGCGCGACATCCAGGATCAACGTCCGCCTCCCCGAACAACTCAAGTCGGCGATCGAAGAAGCCGCCTCCCAAGAGGGCCGCTCGGTCAACGCCTGGCTGGTAAGGGCAGCAACCTCCGCCCTCAACCCCCAGCCCCTTCGCCCCGACACCCCAACCGGCAAACGAGGCCAAAACCGCTTCACCGGCTGGGTCCAGTAGTTCAAGCCTCCCACCAGCCAAAACACCCACAACTCACCCTCCAAGGGGACAGCCATGCCCATTTTCGACACCCCAACCCCCATCGAAGCCACCATCGACCTCTACAGCGGCGACGTCCGAGTAACCGCCACCAACCGCACCGACACCGTCGTGGAAATCCACCCGAGCGACACCACCGACGCCAGCGACATCCACGCCGCCGAACAAACCCGAGTCGAGTTCCAGGACGGCAAGCTCCTCATCAAGTCCTCCCGCCCCCGCGCCCTCCCCAGCCTCCGCAAGACCCGCTCCGTCCAGGTCCACGTCCAACTCCCCACCGGTTCACAGGTCCGCGGCGACACCGGCATGGGCGACCTCCGCCTCACCGGCCACCTGGGGGAGTGCAGGCTCAAGTCCGGCCTCGGCAACGTCGAGGCCGACCACACCGGCCCCCTCCGCCTCCACACCTCCACCGGCAACGTCACCGTCGACGAGGTCACCGGCGACGCCGACATCTCCACCGCCTCCGGCACCCTCACCGTCAACCAGGTCTCCGGCACCGCGACCGTCAAGAACTCCAACGGCCCCACCACCATCGGCCACGTCGGCGGCGACCTCCGCACCCGCTCCTCCAACGGCGACATCTCCGTCACCCAAGCCGCCGCGGGCGTAGACGCGAAAACCGCCAACGGAGCCATCCGCATCGGCGAGGTCCGCAGCGGCTCGGTCGTCCTCAAATCCTCCATGGGCGACATCGAGGTAGGCATCGGCGAGGACACCGCGGCCTGGCTCGACGTCAACACCTCCAGCGGCCGCGTCCGCAACTCGCTCGACGAGTCGCCCGCCCGCCCCGACCGCTCGCTGACGGTCGAGGTCCGCGCGCAGACCTCGTTCGGCGACATCACGATCCACCGCTCCTGACCACGAGGGGATTCCCCATGAACGCGATCACCGCCACCGGTCTGCGCAAGTCCTACGGGTCCAAGGTCGTGCTAGACGGCATCGACCTCGACGTTCCGAAGGGCTCGATCTTCGCCCTGCTAGGCCCCAACGGGGCGGGCAAGACGACCACCGTGCAGATCCTGTCCACCCTCATCGACGCGGACGGCGGCGAGGTCCGCGTCGCGGGCCACGACCCCGCCCGCGAGCCCGACGCCGTGCGGGCCGCGATCGGCGTCACCGGCCAGTTCTCGGCCGTCGACAACCTCCTGACCGCCGAGGAGAACCTCATCCTCATGGCGGACCTGCACCACCTGGGCAAGCAGGAGGGCCGCAGGCGCGCGGCCGGACTCCTCACACGCTTCGACCTCGCCGACTCCGCGAAGGCCCTGCCCTCCACGTTCTCCGGCGGCATGCGTCGCAGGCTCGACCTCGCGATGGGCCTGGTAGGCGACCCCGGCGTCGTCTTCCTCGACGAGCCGACCACCGGCCTGGACCCGCGCAGCCGCCGCGACATGTGGCAGCTCATCCGCGACCTCGCCGCCGCGGGCACGACGATCTTCCTCACCACGCAGTACCTGGAGGAGGCCGACCAGCTCGCCGACCGGATCGCGGTGCTGGACCACGGGAAGCTGGTCGCCGTCGGCACCGCGGAGGAGCTGAAGCGACTGGTTCCCGGCGGGCACATCAGCCTGCGGTTCGCCGACCCGCTCAGCTTCGACACGGCCGTGCGCGCGTTCGGCGACGTGCCCCGCGACGACGACGCGCTCGTGCTGCGCGTGCCCAGCGACGGGGGAGTGGCGTCGCTGCGCGGCCTGCTCGCCCGGCTCGACGACCACGCCGTCGACGTGGCCGAGCTGACCGTCCACACGCCCGACCTCGACGACGTGTTCCTCGCCCTCACCGGAAAGCCCCAGCCTGAAAGGGAACTCACGCCATGACCGCGCACGCCCTCGCCGACTCCGCCACGATGCTGCGGCGCCAACTCCGGCACATGAAGCGCTACCCGTCCCTGACGTTCATGCTCGCCGGGATGCCCGTGGTGTTCCTGCTGCTGTTCGCCTACGTCTTCGGCGGCGCGCTGGGAGCGGGCCTCGGCGGCCCGACCGGCGGTCGCGCCGACTACATCGCCTACCTCGTGCCCGGCGTGCTCCTCATGACCGTGGCGTCCGCCGCGCAGGGGACGGCGATCTCGGTGGCGATGGACATGACCGAGGGGATCGTCACCCGGTTCCGCACCATGGCGATCTCCCGCGCCTCCGTGCTGACCGGGCACGTGCTCGGCAGCCTCGTCCAGACGTTGATCAGCCTGGCGATCGTCCTCTCGGTCGCGCTGCTGATCGGGTTCCGCCCCGAGGCCTCGCCGGTCGAGTGGCTCGCGGTGATCGGCGTCCTGGCCCTGCTCACGTTCGCGCTGGTCTGGCTCTCGGTCGCGCTGGGCATGGTGTCCAAGAGCGTCGAGACGGCGAGCAACCTCCCGATGCCGCTGATCCTGCTCCCGTTCCTGGGCAGCGGTTTCGTGCCCACCGACTCCATGCCGACCGGCCTGCGCTGGTTCGCCGAGTACCAGCCGTTCACGCCCGTCATCGAGACGCTCCGCGGCCTGCTGCTCGGCACCCCGATCGGCGCGAGCGCCGCCCTCGCCGTCGCCTGGTGCGTCGCCATCGCCCTCGGCGGCTACCTCTGGGCCAAGAAGCTCTACGCCCGCACCACCTGACCGCACTCCTTGGGGGAGAAGAGATGCACGACCCGATCACCACCATGCCCACCACCCGCCCCGACGGGTGCCCGTTCGACCCGCCCACCGAACTGGCCGAGCTGCGCGAAGAAGCACCGCTGCGCCCGATGCTCTACCCCGACGGCCACCTCGGCTGGCTGGCCACCGGCCACGACGTGATCCGCGCGGTCCTCTCCGACCCGCGGTTCAGCACCCGGCCCGAGCTCCAGCACTCGCCCGTGCCGCGGCCGGGACTCGACGGCCCGCCGCCCGTGCAGCCGGGCATGTTCATCAGCCTCGACCCGCCGGAGCACACCCGCTACCGCCGCCTGCTCGCCGGGAAGTTCACCGTCCGCCGCATGCGCGGCCTCGCCGACCGCGCCACGCAGGTCACCGCCGACCACCTGGAAGCCATGGCGCGCCAAGGGGATTCGGCCGACCTGGTGACCGCGTTCGCGATGCCGATCCCGGCGTTGATGATCTGCGAACTGCTCGGCGCGCCCTACGACGACCGCGAGTTCTTCCTGCGGCACACGGCGACCTTCAACGACCACACCGCCACCCCGGACGAGCAGGGGGAGGCGATGAACGCCATCGGCGGCTTCCTGCACGCCCTGGTGCTGGCCAAGCGCGCCACCCCGACCGACGACCTGCTCAGCGACCTGGCGACCACCGACCTCACCGAAGAGGAACTGACCTCCATCGCCCTACTGCTGCTGGGGGCAGGCCTCGACACAACGGCGAACATGATCGCGCTGGGCGCGTTCGCCCTGCTGACCGAACCCTCGAAGACCGCCGCGCTGCACGACGACCCGGACGGCACGGTCGAGGAACTGCTGCGCTACCTGAGCATCGTCCCGACCCTGGCGCGGACCGCGCTGGAGGACGTCGACCTGGACGGCACCCTCGTCCGGGCGGGCGAGACGGTCACGCTCTCCGTCGAGGCGGGCAACCGCGACCCGGTGAAGTTCGCCGCGCCCGACACCCTGGACCCGACCAGGCGGGCCACCGGCCACCTCGCCTTCGGCCACGGCGCGCACCAGTGCCTCGGCCAGCAGTTGGCCCGCGTCGAACTCCGCGTCGCCCTGCCCGCGCTGTTCGCCCGCTTCCCGACGCTGCGGCTCGCCGTCGCGCCGGACGAGGTGGAGCCGCGCGAGAACGTGGACATCCTCGGCCTTCAGAGCCTCCCGGTCACCTGGGCCTGACGGTCCTCAGCGGAGGAAGTCGTCGTGGGTGATCGGCCTGCCGGGCAGCGGGGTGTGGCCGGGGTGGATCCGCAGGCTGTCGAACACCAGCGCCAGGCACCGGTCCATGGCGTTCTCGATCGCGGTCAGCTTGGTCGGCAGCTGCCGCATGAGCAGCAGGAACAGCATCGCCACGTCGCCGGTGCCGACGTCCGGCCGCAGGCGGTCCTCCGCCTGGGCGCCCTTGACCATGTGGTCGAGGTCGATCAGCAGCAGTCGGCGGAACCGCTCGGTCTCCGGGTCGTCGCGGATGATCGCGCCCGCCTGCTCGGAGATCACCGCGAGGTGCAGGCTGAGCCGGAGTTCGCGGGAGAAGCGGACGAACCGGACCAGTGCGTCCCACGAGGTCGGCTCCTCCTCGATGGACGCCCGAGCCTCGGCCAGCACCCGTGCGAAGTTGTCCCGCGCGACCTCGCGGATCAGCGTCTCGCGGTCGGGGAACCGCCGGTAGAGCGTGCCCACGCCGACCCCCGCCGCGCGCGCGATCTCCTCCATGGGGGTGTCCGGCCCCTGGCCGACGAAGATCGTCCTGGCCGCCGCGATGATCTGGTCGCGGTTGCGCTGGGCGTCGGCACGGAGGGGCATGGCGGGGTCGACTGCCATCTGGCTGTGCCTTTCCGATCGAACCGGGGGCCGATTGTCGCACGGCGGATCGAAACCGGACACAGCGGAAAACCCCGCAGTTTTACCCCGAAGTAGGTGGACGGTTTTCGTCCGCTTCGCTACTCTGGCGAAGGAAGCGGAAGGTAATCCTCCGCATACTCACGGTTCGCACGGGGGCGGACACGACCTGACGGGATCCCCGTGGACCGATCGTGACCGCAGGAACTGCCGGTCACCTGGCGAACGAGGAGAACACCGATGACGCAAGCGGCCCCGATCCGGCCCGAGCAGTTCCCGCTCGCCCGCGAGTGCCCGTTCTCGCCGCCCGCGGAGTACGCCGAACTCCGCGAGCAGGAGCCGATCGCGAAGGTCCGGCTGATCACCGGGAAGTGGGCGTGGGCCGTCTCGCGGCACGAGGACGTGCGGGCGATGCTGTCCGACCCGCGGTTCAGCTCCGACCGGGAGAACCCGAACTTCCCGGTCATGGTCTCCGGCGGCCGGTTGCGGCCGGAGGGCGAGAAGGTCGAGAAGTCCCTGATCTCGATGGACGCTCCCGCCCACGGTCCCGCCCGCCGCGCGGTGCTGGGGGAGTTCACCGTGCGGCGGATGGAGGCCCTCCGTCCGCGCATCCAGGCGATCGTCGACGAGCGGATCGACGCGGTCCTGGCCTCCGACGGTCCGGTGGACCTGGTGCGGGAGCTCTCGCTGCCGGTGCCCTCGCTGGTGATCTGCGAGCTGCTCGGGGTCCCCTACAGCGACCACGACTTCTTCCAGAAGCACACCTCGACGATGATCAGCCGGGTGGCGACCGCACCGCAGCGGTTCGGGGCGTTCCAGGCGATCGAGGGCTACCTGAGCGACCTGATCGACGTGAAGGAGCAGGACCCCAGCGAGGACGACCTGCTGGGCAGGCAGATCCTCAAGGGCCGCGAGCAGGGCGACTACCGGCACGAGGCCCTGGTGGCCATGGCGTTCCTGCTGCTGGTCGCGGGGCACGAGACGACCGCGAACATGATCTCGCTCGGCACCGTGGCGCTGCTGGAGAACCCCGACCAGCTGGCCAAGGTCACGGCCGACCCGTCGAAGACGCTGTCGGCGGTGGAGGAGCTGCTGCGGTACTTCACCATCGTCGACACCGTCACCGCACGGGTGGCGACCGAGGACGTCGAGCTGGGCGGGGTCACGATCCGCGCGGGCGAGGGCGTGCTGGGGCTGGGCTACTCGGCCAACCGCGACCCGGAGGCCTTCGAGGACCCGGACGCGCTGGACATCGAGCGCGGCGCGCGCCACCACGTGGCGTTCGGCTTCGGCGCGCACCAGTGCCTCGGCCAGAACCTGGCGCGGATGGAGCTGCAGATCGTCATCGACACGCTGTTCCGCCGGATCCCCGGACTCGCGCTGGCCGAGCCCGTGGAGAAGCTGGCGTTCAAGGACGAGGCCGCGATCTACGGCATGCACTCGCTGCCGGTCACGTGGTGAGGGAGGAGTTCGCATGAGGGTCATCGCCGACACCGGCAGCTGCGTGGGGGCCGGGCAGTGCGTGCTCACCGAGCCCGCGGTGTTCGACCAGAGCGAGGAGGACGGCACGGTGGTCGTGCTCGTCGACGAGGTGGAGGGCGTCCAGCTCGACCACGCTCGGGAGGCCGTGCACATCTGCCCCGGCAAGGCGCTGTCGCTGGCGGAGTGAGAAGTCCCCGTGACGGCCACCTTCTCGGGGTGGCCGTCACGGGTCGGGCTCAGGTGGCGTCCCTGACCATGATCGGTCGGCGGAAGCTGCCGTAGGTGTACTTCCCGGTGATCCGGAGTTCGTCGTCGAAGTGGAAGAGGTCCGTTCCCTCCCAGCTCATCCGCCTGCCGTACGCGGTGCGCAGGACCCACCGCTGGACGGACCTCGTGCCGCGGGTGTGCTCCGGGGCCAGGTCGAGGCGGCAGGTCCAGCGGATGGCCGCGCGCCGGGCCGGTTCGTCGATGAGCCGGTCGTGCTCGTCGAACGTGATCAGGCCGAACTTCCCGGAGAACAGCGGCGCGAACGCCGCCCGGATCTCGACGAGCCCGCGGTGGGTCTTCCCGTCTCCGGGGAGGTACTCGGCGTCGTCGGCGAAGAACGACAGGGCGTCGTCGAGGTCCTGCCGGTTGAAGCAGTCGACGAAGCGATCGATGGTGTCGGCTGTAGTGGTCACAGGGGTACTTCCGGTCGGTGGACGGTGGCCGTGCGCGTGCCATCCTCCCGATCGGCGACCCCCGCGGCGTCACTCCGCGGGGGACGACCGGCCAGCGCGGCGAACAGCGGGTCGGTGAACTCAGTGATCCGCGCGTAGCCCGGTGCGATGGCGGCGTAGGCGCGGACGCCTTCCGCGGTCGGCGTGACCAGGTCGGTCGTGGTGGCCATCGCTTTCACGGCCGTGTCCCAGTCGGGGTGGACGCCGCTGCCGACGGCGGCGCAGATGGCGGCGCCCAGGCCCGCCGCGTCGGCCATCCTGGTGCGGCGGACCGGGCGGGCGAAGACGTCGGCGAAGACCTGCGCCATCAGGTCCGAGCGGGAGCCGCCGCCGGACAGGACGACGTCGGTGAAGTCCCGGCCCAGCGCCGTTCCCAGCGCCGCGCAGTGCCGGTGCATGGTCAGCGCGATGCCCTCCAGCACGGACCGGTACACGTGGTGCCTGCCCTGGCTGCCGTCGAAGCCGAGCAGCGCGCCTCGGCGGTACGGGTGGTCCGTGGGCGCGAGCCAGTCCAGGACGGTCATCAGCCCGTCGCTGCCCGGTGGGACCGCCGCCGCGCCCGCCGTCAGGTCGTCGAGGTCCGCGCCGACCAGGTCGCGGTACCAGCTCACCGTCCACATGCCCCGGCGGATGCCGTCGCTCTCGTACAGGTACCTCTCCGGGACCGAGGCGAAGTTGGTCCAGAACCGGCCCGAGTCGTCCACGGCGTGGTGGTCGCCCGTGGTCATCGCGGCGATGTACGTGCCGAGCGACACGAGCACCTCGTCGTCGCGGCGCAGTCCGCTGCCGAGCGCCTCGACGGCCTTGTCGTTGGAGGTGGCGAACACCGGCAGCCCGGCGGGCAGCCCGGTCACCGCCGCCGCCTCCCCAGTCACGTGCCCCAGCAGGTCGCCGGGGTCGACCAGGTCGAACAGCTGCTCCCGGCGCATCCCCGTCGCGGCGTACCGCGCGGGGTCGGTGGACCACCGCCACGTCGTGTGGTCGATCGGCCAGACGCCCTGGTAGTTGCCCGCGGTGTCCCGCCGCCGCCCGGTCATCCGGAACGTCGCGTAGCCCGAGGACGTGGTGACGTGCCGGATCGCCGGGTCGGGGTCCTGGGCGCGCGCCAGGCGCTCGTCCATCCAGCTCAGCAACGGTTCATGCAGCCCACCGTCGTCGTCGAGCAGGGCCCGGCAGAACCGGATCGTGCACAGCCCGACCCCGGCGATGAGAGACACGTCGCCGGTGAAGGCCCGCATCGCCTCGGCGCAGGTGCTCGCGATCGAGTCCCACACGTCGTCGTCGGGGTGCACGACCCGGCCCGGACCGGGGTGGGCGTAGGGCCGCAGCGGTCGGCGCGCCGAGGCGTGCACGGTCCCCGTCTCGTCGACGATCGACACCTTCGTGCTCTGCGACCCGTTGTCGATCGCGACCAGGTACGCCGTCACGCGTTCTCCAGCGGGAAGATCGTGCCCGCGTTCATGATCCCGTTGGGGTCGAAGCCGCGCTTGAGCACCTCCAGCATCCGGTAGGCGGTGCCGTGCTCCACGCGCGTCCACGGCGTGCGGTACTTGCCGATCCCGTGGTGGTGCACCATCGACCCGCCCAGCCGCAGCGCCTCCTCGACGATGATCGCGTTGAGCGGGATGTGGTACTCGGTGATCTCCCGCTCGGGCGGGCAGTCGATGTTGTAGTCGTACACGAAGTACAGGTTCGTGCCGGTCTGGTAGCTGTGCGACGAGTGCGCGCCGAGCATCGTGAGGTCGTCCACGCGCGGGAACTCCGTGCGGATCCGGTGCAGGACGGCGTCGTACAGCGGCGCGGCCTGGGACCAGTCGACGGACACCTCCGTGGTGTAGCCGAGGTGGCTGGTGTCGAGCATGGACCGCTTCTCGGCGTCGATCTTGTCCTGGCCCCAGTTGAGGTTGTCGAACCAGTCCTCGATCAGCTTCGGGTCGACGGCCTCGGCGGCCGCGAACGTGGCCTCGATCGCCTCCCCGGTGGCCCGCGCGATGCCCTCGGGACCCTCGGCGACGAGCACCACGACGTTCTTGCCGCGGGAGAAGTGGGCGAAGTGCTGGTTCGCGTCCTCCGGCGAGTACGCGCGGCACACCGAGGGCCGGTACCCGTCGGTGATCAGCGTGCGCAGGCCCGCCACGGCCGTGCCGAAGTCGTCGACCAGGTAGCCGTAGTACCGGTTGTGCTCCGGCTGGAACTTGAACACCTTCACGGTGACCTCGGTGATGACGCACAGCGCGCCCTCGTTGCCGATCACCACGTGCCGGATGTCCGGACCCGCCGCGCGGCGCGGCACGTTCTTGATCCGGCTGATCGCGCCGCCGGGGAACACCGCCTCCAGGCCCACCACCATGTCCTCGATGCCGCCGTACAGCGTGGAGAGCTGCCCGATCGAGCGCGTGGCGACCAGCCCGCCCATCTGCGCGAGCGGCTTGGACTGCGGCGAGTGGCCGGTGGTCAGCCCCTGCTCCCGCAGCGCGTCCTCCAAGCGCTGCAACGGAACCCCGCACTGCGCGGTGGCCATCATGTTCACCGGGTCGACGGCCAGGATGGCGTCCATCGTGGACGCGTCGAGCACGATCGTGTCCTCCACGACCGTCTCCAGGCCGCCCTCGGTGGCGGTGCGGCCGGTGCGCGGCACGACGTTCACCCGGTGCCGGTCGGCGAACGCCAGCACCGCCGCCACCTCCTCGGTGCTCGACGGCCGGACCACGGCCGCCGGGATGGGGCCGTCGAAGATGCCGTGCACGGCGGTGTACTTGCGGAAGCGGTCCACGCTCGCCTCGCGCAGCTCCTGCTCGTCGACGCTCACTTTCGCGCTGCCGAGCAGCTCGACGAGCCCGGCGACGATCTCGGACCGGTCCAGGTCGGCCGCGGACGCCGTGGACGGCGTCGGGGCGGGGAGGGTGGTCATCGTGCGGTCTCGCTTTCGTGGAGGGGGTGGCTCAGCGGACGAGGTAGCCGCCGTCGACGACGAGCACGTGCCCGTTGACGTAGTCGGAGGCGCGGCCCGCGAGGAAGACGACGGCACCCATCAGGTCGCCGACCTTGCCCCAGCGCCCGGCGGGGATGTGCTCGACGATGCGCCGGTTCGCGTCGGGGTCGGACCGCGTCGCCTCGGTGATCTTCGTGTCGAAGTAGCCCGGCGCCACCGCGTTGACCTGGATGTTGTGCTCGGCCAGCTCGTCGCAGTAGGCCTTGGTGAACCCGACGATGCCGTGCTTGGTCGCCGCGTAGGCGGGGGAGGAGCGGCCGCCGAGGAACGAGAACAGCGACGCGATGTTGATGATCTTGCCGGACTTCTGCGGGATCATGTGCCGGGTCGCCTCGTGGGCCATCTCGAACGCCGCGGTGAGGTTGACCGCGACCATCGGGTCCCACTTGGCCCGGTCGAACGACTCCACGTCGTCGAGCAGGCTGATGCCCGCCGAGTTGATCAGGATGTCGACCGACCCGAGCTGGGCGGCGCACTGGTCGACCACCTCCGCGCACACCCCCGGCCGGGTGATGTCCGCCGTGGTGAAGCCGAACCGGCGGCCCTCGGCTTCCACGAGCCGCTGGGTCTCGCCGTCGTCGGACACCACGCTGGGCACGAACACGTCCGCGCCCGCCTTGGCGAGCCCGAGCGTGAACGCCTGGCCGAGCCCGGTGTTGCCGCCGGTGACGATCGCGTTCTTCCCCTTGAGGGAGAACAGGTCCAGGCCGAAGTCGTCGAGGTCCATCAGGCGTTCCCCGCCTTCTCGTCGGTCCGGGTCGCGAACGGGTCGGCCACGGCGACGTAGACCGTCTCGAGGTACTCCTCGATGCCCTCGGCGCCGCCCTCCCGCCCGAGCCCGGAGTGCTTGACGCCGCCGAACGGCGCCGCCGGGTTCGACACGACGCCCGTGTTGAGCCCGAGCATCCCGGTCTCCAGGTCCTCGGCCAGCCGGAAACCCCGGTCCAGGTCACGGGTGTAGGCGAAGCAGACCAGCCCGTACTCGGTGGCGTTCGCCAGCCGCACGGCCTCCTGCTCGGTGGTGAACGTGGTGATCGGCGCGACCGGCCCGAACACCTCCTCGGCCAGGATCCGGGCGTCGGCGGGCACGTCCACCAGCACGGTCGGCTCGTAGAAGAACCCCTTGCCGTCCAACGACTTCCCGCCGATCGCGGCGGTCGCCCCCTTGTCCACGGCGTCCGCCACCAGCTCGGACACCTTGGTCCGGGTCTTGGCGTCGATCAGCGGGCCGATCCGGGTCGCCGCCTCGGTGCCGCGGCCGAGCGGGTACTCCCGCATCCGTTCCGCCAGCCGGGAGGTGAACTCCTCGGCCACGCTCGTGTGCACGAGGAACCGGTTCGCGGCCACGCACGCCTCACCGCCGTTGCGCAGCTTGGCCACCAGCGCGCCCTCCACGGCGGCGGCCACGTCAGCGTCCTCGAACACCAGGAACGGCGCGTTGCCGCCCAGCTCCATCGACATCCGGAGCACCTGGTCGGCGCACCCGGCGATGAGCCGCTTGCCCACGGCCGTGGAGCCGGTGAACGACAGCTTGCGCAGCCGGGGGTCGGCCAGCAGCGGCCCGGTCAGCGCGGCCGGGTCGGTGGTGGGCACGACGTTGAGCACGCCAGGCGGCAACCCGGCCTCGACGAACACCTCCGCGAGCAGCAGCGCCGTCAACGGCGTCAGCTCCGCGGGCTTGAGCACCATCGTGCAGCCCGCCGCGATCGCGGGCGCGATCTTGCGGGTCGCCATCGCCAGCGGGAAGTTCCACGGCGTCACGAACAGGCACGGCCCGATGGGCTTCTTCATCACCAGCAGGCGGTTGCGGCCGTCCGGCGCGGTGGAGAACCGGCCGGAGATCCGCGGCGCCTCCTCGGAGAACCAGCGCAGGAACTCCGCGCCGTACGCCACTTCGGCCCGCGACTCGGCCAGCGGCTTGCCCATCTCCAGGGTGATGAGGAGCGCGAACTCCTCGGTCCGCCGGATCACGGCCTCGAACGCCCGCCGCAGGATCTCGGCCCGTTCGCGCGGCGCGGTCCGACCCCACGCCGCCTGCGCGGCGTGGGCGGCGCCCAGCGCGCGCAGCCCGTCGGCGGGACCGGCGTCGGCCACGCTCGCGAGCACCTCCTCCGTGGAGGGGTCGAGCACCTCGAACACGCGGTCGTCGTCGGCGGCGCTCCACGCGCCGCCGATGTGCAGCCCGGTGGGGACCCTGGCGAGCAGGTCCTGTTCGGCGGTCGTCACAGCCGCAGCTCCCGTTCGATGAGGTCCTCGTACAGCTTCATCGGCGTCATCTCGCCCGCCCGATCGCCGTAGCTGGCACGGGCACGCCGGTACACCTGCTCGACCAGCGCGGACACCTCGGTGGGCACGCCGACCGCGCGGGCCAGGTCGATCGAGAGGCCGAGGTCCTTGCACGCCAACGCGATGGCGAAGCCCTCGTCGTAGTCGCCGTGCTCCAGCACCGAGAGCACGTCGCGCTGCACGAACGTGCTGTTGGCCGGGCTGGCCACCAGCGAGTCGCGCAGCACGCCCAGGTCCACGCCCGCCTTCACGCCGACCGCCAGCACCTCGGCGGTCGCGACGAGGTGGGAGAACCACAGCTGGTTGATCATCAGCTTCACCACGTACCCCGCGCCGTGCCCGCCGACGTGCAGGATCCGCTCGGGGGTCCCCATCGCCTCGAACACCGGGCGCACGCGGACCACGTCGGCCTCGTCGCCGCCGATGAAGATCTGCAACGTCCCCGAGGCCGCGCCGGTGGACATCCCGCTCACCGGGGCGTCCAGCACGCGCAGGCCGGGGTTGGCGAGCCGGATGCCGTCGGCCACCTCGGGCACCGACGTGGACATGTCGATCCACGTGCCGCCGTCGGGGATCCCGGCCAGGATCCCGCTCGGGCCGGTCACCACCTCGGCGACGTGCTTGGGCGTGGGCAGCATGGTGATCACCAGGTCGCTGAGGGCGGCGACCTCGGCGGGCGTGTCCGCCCACTTCGCGCCGCCCGCCACCAGCTCGTCGGCCTGCTCGCGGCGGATGTCGTTGACCACCAACGAGTAGCCCGCTCGTTGCAGGTTGCGGGTCATGCCGGACCCCATGCTGCCCAGGCCGATGAACCCGACCGTGGGCTGTGCGTCGCCTGTCACGCGGTGGTCTCCTTCACGGGCGTGTAGAACGGGTTGGACGGCTCGTCGCGCGCGGCCAGCACGTCGGCGAGCGCGGGCAGGTCGGCCGCGCCGTTGGCCAGCGCGGTCCGCGTGGCCTCGCGGTTGTTGCGGTACACGGCGTCCGCGTCGTCCGCGCCGGGGTTGACCCACACCGCGGCGATCACCACGTGGGTGGACGTGTCGGCCTCCGGGATGGACCCGGCGGCGACGGCGTCGGCCACGCCCGCGGCGATCCCGGCCTGCGCCGGACCCCAGATGAGCAGCCCGTGCTCGTCGCTGCTCGGAGCCGCCTTCGTCACGAACAACGTCAGCGGCTTGACCGGCAGCGACGGCCGCAGGACCGCGACGAACGGCACGTGCCCGGCGCTCGGCGTGGCCAGCGCGGTCGCCCACGCGGTGCCCGCCGGACCGTCCCGGTGCCCGACCACGGTGTTGACGTGCGCGGCGTTGACGCCGTCGCCGATGAAGCTCTCGCCGATCCGCATGGCTAGATCAACCCCTGCTCGGTCAGCCAGTCCTCGGCGACCTTGTCCGGCTCGTCGCCGTCCACGTCGACCTTGGCGTTGAGCTTCTGCATCTCCTCGGTGGTCAACTTCGCCGACATGGGCGTGAGGACGTCGGCGATCTTCGGGTGGTCCTTCAGCGCCTGCGCCTGGAGGGTGAACCCGCCCTGGTAGATCGGGAAGAAGGCCTTGTCGTCCTCCAGCACGGTCAGCCCCAGCGACGCGATCCGGCCGTCGGTGGCGAACACCTCGCCGAAGTTGCAGTCCTTGCCGTCCTTGGTCGCCGTGTAGATCACGCCGGTGTCGAGCAGCTTCACGTTGTCCTTCGGCGCGTCGAAGCCGTAGGTGGACGAGACGCCCGGCCAGCCGTCGTCGCGGGTGGAGAACTCGCTCTCGATGCAGAACGTCTTCTGGTCCGCGGGCAGCTTGGCGACCTGGCTCATCTTGGTGATGCCCAGTTCCTTCGCCTTGTCGCTGCGGATCGCGAAGGTGTACGTGTTGTTGAACGGCGCGGGCGCGACCCACTCGATGCCCTTGGCGGCGTCGGCGGTCTTCACCGCGTCGAACTGCGCCTTGGCCTCCTTGAGCGGCTGCGTCTGCTTGTTGTAGGTGATCCAGGACGTCCCGGTGTACTCCCAGTAGCCGACGAACTGCTTGTTCTCCAACGCCTGCCGGACGTTCGCGGAGCCGACGAGCTTGGTGTTGGCCTCCAGCGTCGCGCCGTGGGCGTTGAGCAGCTTGGTCGTCAGGTGGGCGAGGATGTACTGCTCGGCGAAGTCCTTCGAGCCGATCTGGCCGGTGAGCCCCTTGAGCTCGTCGCCCTTGCTCGACCCCTCACCGGTGGAGGTGGAGCCGGAGCAGGCGGACAGGACGAGCGCGCTCGCGGCTATCGCGCAGAGCAGTGCCGAGGTGTTTCTGGGCATGGCGAATCCTTCGGTTGTGCGAGGGGAGGGTGGAGGAGTCGGGGGTCAGAGACCGCGGGGGCGGACCCGGTCCTCGACGAGCCCCGCGGCCCAGTCGATGAGGACCGCGATGGCGGCGACGAGCACCGCGCCGACGAGCAGGACGGAGAACCGCTGGAGCTTCAGGCCGTTGACGATCATGTCGCCGAGACCGCCCGCGTTGATGAACGTCGCGATGGTGGCGACGCCGACGGAGAACACCAGCGCGGTCCGCAGCCCGGCCAGGATCACCGGCGAGGCGAGGGGGAGTTCGATGCGCCACAACACCTGGTTCGGCGTCATGCCCATGCCCCGCGCGGCCTCGCGGGTGGCGGCGTCGACCTGCTCCAGGCCGGTGAGCGTGTTGCGCAGCACCGGGAGGAAGCAGTAGGCGACCAGCGACACCAGCGCGGTGGTGAACCCGGTCTGCCAGACGATGGCGAGGAGGATGACCACGCCGACGGCGGGCGTGGCCTGGCCGATGTTGCCGAGGGTGACGACGATCGCGCGGACGACCCGCGACCGCACCCGGTGCGCCAGGACGGCGGTGGGGATGGCGAGCACCGCCACCAGCGCCGAGGACACGACCGTGAGGACGAGGTGCTCCCGCGTCCGGTCGATCAGGTAGCCCGCGTTGAGCGTGCGGGCCTCGATCGAGTCGAGGTCCAGCGTGGCGACCCACGCGAACATCACGGCGAGCACCGCCACCACCGCGACCGGGGTGACGAAGTGGCGCAGGGAGCTCGGGCGCTTCAGCTGGACGGTCATGACGCCGACCCCGCGGGGGAGCGGGAGGCGCCGAGGGCGGCCGAGATCCCGGCGTGCGTGAGCGACCCCGTCGTCGCGCCGCCCGCGTCGGTGACGTTGACCCGCTCGGCCCCGGTGAGCACGAGCAGGTCCAGCGCGTCGCGCAGCGACCCGTCCACGCCCAGCGCGGGCGCCTCGGCGGACGGCGCCTCCAGGGAGACCTCGCCGATCGGGATCAGGGCGAGCCGCATCAGCCCGGCGCCGCGGCCGATGAACCCGGCCACGTAGTCGTTGGCGGGCGCGGCGAGGATGTTCGCGGGCGTGTCGCACTGCTCGATCCGGCTGCGCTCGCTGAGCACCGCGATCCGGTCGCCCAGCCGGACGGCCTCGTCGAAGTCGTGCGTGACGAAGATGATCGTCTTGCCGATCTCGGCCTGGAGCCGCCGGAACTCCTCCTGCAACCGCAGCCGGGTGATGGGGTCGGTCGCGCCGAACGGCTCGTCCATCAGCATCACCGGCGGGTCGGCGGCCAGCGCGCGGGCCACGCCGACGCGCTGCTGCTGCCCACCGGAGAGCTGCTTCGGGTAGCGCTTGGCGAACACGGCCGGGTCGAGCGCCACCGTGCGCAGCAGTTCGTCCACCCGCTCGGCGATCCGCGTCTTCGACCAGCCGAGCAGCTTCGGCACCGTGCCGATGTTCTCCGCGATGGTCATGTGCGGGAACAGCCCGATCTGCTGGATCACGTAGCCGATGTGGCGGCGCAGCTCGTCGGGGTTCAGCGACAGCACGTCCTCGCCGTCGATGGTGATGGAGCCCGAGGTCGGCTCGATGATCCGGTTGATCATCTTCATCGTGGTCGTCTTGCCGCACCCGCTCGGCCCGACGAACATCAGCAGCTCGCCGGGTTCGACCTTCAGCGAGAAGTTCTCGACCGCGCCGGACTTCTGGCCGGGGTAGCGCTTGGTGACGTCGCTCAGCTCGATGCCGACGCCTGCGGTGGGTTCAGACACGGAGGCCCCTTGGCGTGCTGTAGCGGGTGACGAGGACGAAGACGCCGTCGATGAGCAGTGCCAGCAGCACCACGCAGAGCGTTCCGGTCAAGGCGAAGTTGAGGGCGTTGACCGACCCGAGCGACGACAGGCCGCGGAAGATGTAGACGCCGAGACCGGGACCGGCGACGTAGGCGGCGATCGCCGCGATGCCGACGGTCAGCTGCGCGGCGACCCGGACGCCGGTCACGATCACCGGCCAGGCCAGCGGGAGCTGCACGGTGAGCAGCACGCGGGTCGACGTCATCCCCATGCCCCGCGCGGACTCCACGAGGTGGCCGGGCACCTCCCGCAGGCCCACGACGGTGTTCCGCACGATCGGCAGCAGCGAGTAGAAGACCAGCGACACGATCGTCGGCACCCACCCGAGCCCGAGCACCGGGCTCAGCAGGGCCAGCAGGGCGAGCGACGGGATCGTGATCGCGATGCCCGCCGCGGTGAGCGAGACCGCGCGGGGGACCGGGCGGTCCCAGACGAGCAGTCCGATGAGGACACCGATGGCGGTGGCCAGCGCCAGGGAGATCGCCACGGCGGCGAGGTGTTGCAGCGTCAGGTCGACGACGTCCTCCCAGCGGCGGGCCAGGAATTCGTCGAGTCGTACGAGGTGAAGTCCGGTCACGGGGTGCCCTCCTTCTCGGCCGCGTTGCCGATGGACCGGGACGATAAGGAGGCCGTGGTCTTATGCACAACGGGCGTTGTCAGTATGGCAACCGCGACTTACGCTGCCACCATGGAACAGCGCGGCTCACGGCGCAACTCGGCGGGTTTGGCCAGGGACATCGAGGTCCTGGAGGTGCTCGCCCGACCGGAGGCGGTCGAGGCGGGAGGGCTCGGCGTGGTCCGCATCGCGTCCCTCACCGGTCGGGACAAGGCGGTCGTGTCGCGCACCCTGGCGACCCTCGCCGACGCGGGCCTGGTCGACCGCGACGCCCAGACGCTCACCTACCGGCTGGGCTCACGGCTCTACGCGCTGGCGGCGCGCACGGCCGAGGGCACGCTCGCCCGGCAGGCCAGGGTGCACCTCAAGCACGTCGCGGAGGTCACCAGGGAGACCGCGCACCTGTGCGTCCTGCGCGGCGGCAACGTGCTCACGCTGATGAGCGAGCTGAGCCCCAACCAGTTCAAGACCACCGGGTGGGAGGGCGTCACGACCGCCGCGTGGTGCACGCCGTCGGGCCGCGTGCTGCTCAGCGACTGGGACCCCGAGTCGCTGGCGCTCTGGTACGCCGAGCACGGCCGCGACGAACCGGTGCTCGAACCGCGCGAGCACGTCGGGTCGACGCACTCCGGCTTCGCCGTCCTGCCCCGCCCCAGCACGGCCGACTCGCCCATCCGCGACCTGGACACCCTGCGCGCCGAGCTGGTGAAGATCCGCGACCGCGGCTACAGCACGTCCGACGAGGAGCTGGAACGCGGAGTCGTCGCCGCCTCGGCCCCGGTCCACGACTTCAGCGCGCGCGTCGTCGCGGCCCTCAACGTCTCCGCCCCCAAGGAGCGCATCGGCCCCCAACTCGACAAGCTCGGCCGCATCGTCGCCGCGGCCGCGCGGGACCTGTCCGCCGCGCTGGGGCACGCGGGCTGACGTCCGCCGTTCACCCACGACGCCTACCGTGGGCGCGTGCTGACCTTCGCGGTGCTGGTGCTGCTGTTCGGCGTGTGCCTGCTCGTCGCCTGCCTCACGGCCGTCCTGCTCAAGGTCGGCGAACTCCGCGAGCGGCGGATCGTCGAGGGCACGCCGACGATCGCGGTGGGCGAGCTGCGCGGCGGGGAGTCGCGGGTGGCCGTCGTCGGCACGACCGCGTTCGGGCCGGGCGGCCCGGTCGTGGGCCCGGTCAGCGGCGAGGAGTGCGCGTGGTTCCGGGTGTGGCTCACCCGGTCGCCCTCGCGCCGCGCGGACGAGGACGGGGGAGAGGACGTCCTGCTCGACGTGGCCTCGCCGACGCCGCCCGCGCTGGTCGACCGGTCGGGCGCGGTGCTGATCGACCCCGGCCTGCTGGCCGAGCCGCCGAACCTGAACGACCCCGTCGCCACGGAGCAGGTGCTGCGCCTGCTGCACGGCGGCTCGGCGGCCGACTGGCCGTCGCTCATCCCGCGCGGGCTGCTGGAGGACAAGCGGTCCCACGAATCGGTGCAGCTCAAGGAAGTCCGACTGCCCGTGGGCCGGGTGGTCTACGTCGTGGCGGGCGTCGGTCGCGGCCCGGTCGCCCTCCGGCGGACAAGGCACTACTCGGTCCTCACCACCGACGACGCGGCGGCGGTCCTGCGCCGGACCCGTGAGCGAGCGGCGTCGTCCGGTCAGCTCGCCCGCGCGCTCGGCGTGGCCGGGACCGTCGTCACGGCGGTGTCGGCCGTCGCGATCTTCCTGCTGGTGTAGCGGGTCAGCCGGAGCGCGGGGTCACCTTGGGGACCACCATGGGCAGCAGCACCCACACGGTCTTGCCCGCGCCCTCCTCGCGCACGCCCCACGAGATCGCCAGCTCCACCATCGCCTGGACGCCCCGGCCGCCCCACGTGCGGTCCGAGGTCGCCATCTCCTCGGGGTGGTCCGCGTCGCCGTCGGTGACCTCGACCATGACGCCGAAGTCCGCGCACGCGATGCGCGCCTCGATCGGGCTGGACGTGTGCCGGTAGGCGTTCTCGATCAGCTCGGTGGTGACGAGCAGGACGTCGACGAGCGTGCGGACGTCCAGTCGGGCGGCGCACACACCCCGGATCCAGCGGCGGATCTCCCGGCGATCCGGCCTGGCGGCCAACCCGAGCCTGCCGACGTGGGGCAGGGCCCCGACACCACGGACAACGCTTACCACAGCACTCCTTCGCTCAGGTCGACACCCGCGGCGGCGTCGTGTCGAGTACACCGCAGCTTTGCCTCCGGTTCAACTCCAAACGGCCGCCGGGACGTGAGTCGATCAGGTGAAATCCCTCGCGCTCGTTCATCTCGTGTTCATCGCGAAGTCGTTCATCGGCAATGTGATGCGGGCATCCAGGACCAATCCGAATCCGCGAGCGAACGGGGCCGACGATGACCACCACACCCGCGATGGACGACCTGACCGCGGACGAGCACGTCCAGTACGCCAAGCTCGAGCAACGACTGGTGGACGACTACGGCGACACGGCGGAAGCCGTTGTGCACCACGCGGTGGAGCAGGAGCGCGACCGGTTCGCCGACGCCAGCGTGCACTCGTTCGTGCCGGTGCTCGTCGAGCGCTCGGTGCGCGCCCGCCTGGGCCGTCCCGCGGGCTCCTGATCGGGGGCTAGCCGAACATCCGGCAGCCGGGGAACGGGTACGGCCCGTCCTCGGGGACGTCGAGCACCGCGCTGTCGCCCACCGGCTCGTAGCCGAGGTCGGTCCGGGCGTTGGCCGTGTCCCAGCGGGCGGGGGTGTTGGCCGAGACCCCGAAGTAGACGCCGAACCGGACGTCGGCGGTCAGCGCGGCCAGGACGAGGGCGCGGGCGTCGTCGTCGAACAGCTGCATGCTCGCGTACCGCCGTTCGAGCAGCGGGTAGCCGGTCGACCCCAGCCGCAGGCAGACCACCGACACGCCGTGCCGCTCGGCGTGCCGCCTGCCGAGGTCCTCGACGGCGACCTTGCTGTCGCCGTAGGCGCAGCACGGCCGGGGTGTCCACTCCGGACTGATCAACTCCTCGCCCGCCCCGTGGTACCAGCCCGTCGCGTGCACCGAGCTGGCCAGCACGATCCGCGGCACCCGGTCCCCGCACGCGCGGAGCAGGACCTCCGTGACGTCGACGTTGGCCCGCCACGCCGTGGCGCGGTCCTGGCCAGGGCTGGGATTCGCGGCGAGGTGGAGGACCGCGTCGGCGTCGCGCACGGCCTCCGCCGCCTGGTCGGGGTCGGACAGCTCCAGGTGCTCCGCGCCGGGACGGGCGTCGACCAGGCGGGTGTCCGGTGGCAGGACGGGTCTCAGGACGGTGGCGACCCGGCCCAGGCCGCCGGTCACGATCAGCATCCCTTCAGCCTGGCCCACCGGCGGGACCGCGGGAAGCCCTGTCGACTCCTGTATGATACAGGTTATGACAGATTCTCGGACGTCGTGGCTGGCCGGTGAACTGCGGGAGCGGGTCGCGCTCGGCGACTACGGGTCGTCCGGGGCGTTGGACAGCGAGGCCGAGCTGGGCCGCCGCTACGACGTGAGCCGGGTGACCGTCCGGCGGGCGCTGGAACAACTCCGCGAGGAAGGGCTGCTGGCGTCGCGCAAGGGCGCGGGCTGGTACGTCGTGGCCGGCGCGTCGTTCGGGCAGTCCTTGGCGCTGGGCACCTTCCAGCACGCGGGCTCGGCGGTCGCCGAGGCAGGCGTGCCGCTCGCGCGCTCGGTCGTCGAATACGGCTACGGCCCCACGCCTGTGGGCGCGGCGCACCTGCTGGCACTTCCCGCCGACGCGGAGACGCTGCGCGTCCAGACCGTGCGGCGGGCGGGCGCGACACCGCTGGACGTCGTCACCGAGTGGGTCCCCCTGGAGTTGGCAGCGCCGGTCAGCCGCGCGGACGCCGAGGACCCCGGAACGTGGGAAACCCTGCGCCGTCAAGGACAGGCGATCGCCGTGGTCCGGCAGAGCATCGCCGCCACGGCCGCCACCGACCGGGTCGCGGACCTGCTGGAGGTGGCCGCGGGCACCCCGGTGCTGCTGGTCCGCCGGCTCGCCGTGGGACCCGACGACCGGCCCGTCGCCCTGTCCGAGCACCGCTACCTCGGGCACCGGTTCCGGCTGGACGTGGAGTTCCACGGCTGGCCCGCCGCCGACCCGCCCGGCGTCGCCCCGATCACCGAACAGGAAGGCTGACATGCGTCTCCTCGTCACCGGCGCGGCCGGGTTCATCGGGTCGCACTTCGTCCGCGAGCGGGTGCGCGACCACCCGGAGGACACCGTCGTGGCGCTGGACGCCCTGACGTACGCGGGCACCGAGGCGACCCTGGCCGACGTCCGCGACCGGATCACCTTCGTGCACGCGGACATCGCCGACGCCGAGGGCGTGCTGCGCGAGCACGACGTGGACGTGGTGGTCAACTTCGCCGCCGAGTCGCACAACAGCCTCGCGGTCCTCGACCCCGGCAGGTTCTTCCGCACCAACGTGCTGGGCACGCACGCCCTCCTGGAGGCCGCCCGGCAGGTCGGGGTCGCGCGCTTCCACCACATCTCCACCTGCGAGGTCTACGGCGACCTCGCGCTCGACGCCGAGCGGGCGTTCACCGAGGAGTCCCCGTACCGGCCGCGCACGCCGTACAACGCGAGCAAGGCGGGCGCCGACCACGCGGTCCGCGCCTACCACGAGACGTTCGGGCTGCCGGTCACGATCACCAACTGCGCCAACAACTACGGCTCGCACCAGTTCCCGGAGAAGGTGCTGCCGCTGTTCACCACCCACGCGCTGGACGGCCGTCCGCTGCCGGTCTACGCGTCCAAGGACAACCGCCGCGAGTGGATCCACGTCCGCGACCACGTCCGCGCGATCGACGCCGTGCTCGACCGCGGCCGGATCGGCGAGACCTACCACGTGGGCACGGGCGTGGAGGCCAGCGTCGAGCGGATCGCGGACCTGGTGCTCGACGAGTTGGGGCTGCCGTCGTCGCTCAAGCACGAGGTGCCCGACCGCCCCGGCCACGACCGGCGCTACCTGCTGGACTCCACCAGGATCCGCCGCGAACTCGGCTGGGAACCGCTGGTGGGGTTCGAGGAGGGCGTGTGCGACACCGTGCGCTGGTACGCCGAGCACCGCGACTGGTGGGAGCCGCTGCGCGACCGTTCCCCGGTCGTGGAAGGGGCGTGGGCCCGGTCGTGACCCCCGCTCAGCGCTTCAACGGTTCGAGCAGGCGGTGCGGGCCACGGGCTCGCGGGCCGGGGAGGTCGGCGTCGGCGGGGCTCTCCGGCCGGGTCCGGACGACGTCGCGGGGCGGGGGGACGACCCGGCACCGCGCGCAGTAGCCCGCGTTGTCCAGGGCGTCGCCGCACTGGTGGTGGGTGAGGAGCTGACGCGACTCCGGCTCCAGGTAGTACTCGTTGCCCCACTGCACCAGGCCGGAGAGCGCGGGCCAGAGCTTCTCGCCCTTCGGGGTCAGCTCGTACTCCTCGTGCGCCCCGATGCCGGGCACGCGGGCCACGATGTCCTCCTCCACGAGCCGGTTCAACCGCTGGGTGAGGATCGCGGGGGAGACCCCGATGCGGGTGCGGATGTCGGTGTAGCGGCGCAGCCCGTAGAAGAGGTTGCAGATGATCAACAGGGTCCACCGCTCGCCGACGACCTCCAGGGATCGCGCGGTCGGGCAGTCCTGGTTCCGGTAGCCGGTGCCGAGTGCCATAGCTCCCACTTTACCTCTTGGTTCGGTCACTGAACCAACTTTTTGGTACGGTGACCGATGTGACTACTTCTATGATAGAACTAAATGGCGCTCTTCCCCGTGCCCGGCGGGTGTCCCGCCCGGTCGGTTTCGCGGGGATCTCGGCGGCGATGGTGGCGATCCTGGTCGCGGCGGGCTCGCCGACCCCGCTCCTGCCGATCTACGAGAAGGCGTGGGGCTTCCCGCCGTGGATGCTGACGCTCGCGTTCGGCGTCTACGCCATCGCGCTGCTGATCGCGATCCTGGTGGTCGGGTCGCTGTCCGACCACGTCGGCAGGCGGCCGGTCATGGTCGGGGCGCTCGGCCTCGAACTCGTGGCGATGGTGGTGTTCCTGGTCGCGCCGTCGATCGGCTGGATCGTCGTCGGGCGCGTCGTCCAGGGGATCGCCACCGGCGCCGCGTCGAGCACGTTGAGCGCCGCGGTCGTGGAACTCGCGCCCGACCACCGCAAGAAGTTGGGCGCGCTGATGACCGGCATGGCGCCGCTGGCGGGCCTGGGCATCGGCGCGCTGTTCGCGGGCGTGCTGGCCCAGTTCGCGTCCGACGCGGCGTTCGCGGTGTGGCTCGTCCTGGTGGTGGTCATGGCGGCGGGCACGGTGTTCACGCTGGTCACACCGGAGACGGCGACGCCGAAGCCGGGCGCGCTGGCCTCGCTGGTCCCGCGCGTCTCGGTCCCGCCGCGGGTGCGGACGCTGTTCGCGTCCACCCTGCCGGGGATGATCGGCGTGTTCATGACGATGACCCTGTACATGGGCCTGGTCCCCACCGTGCTGGCGGCGGTGTTCAAGATCAGCAGCCCGCTCGTCGGAGCACTGGGCGCGTTCGTCGCGTTCGGCGCGGGCACGGTCGTGTCGGCGTTCACGAGCGCCGTCCACCCGCGCAGGCTGCGGCTCCTCGGCGCGACCGGGTTGGCGGTCGGCGCGATCCTGTTCGTCGGCAGCGTCGGCACGGTGTCGCTGCCCCTGCTGTGGGGCGCGGCGCTGTTCGGCGGGGCGGGCCTGGGCGCGTTCTTCTCCGGCGCCACCCGAGGCCTCGTGCCCGAGGTGGAACCCCACGAACGCGCGGGCCTGTTCGCCACGCTCTACCTCGTCGCCTACCTGGCGATGGGCGTCTCCGCGATCGTCGCGGGCCTGTTCGTCGGCGTGGTCGGCGTGACGACCATGGCCATCGGCTTCGGCGTCATCCTCGCCCTCGTCGCCTTGGCGGGCGTGCTCGCCACAGCGGCCCGTCGCGCCGGGTGAAGGGAGAACCCCGTGGAGAAGTTCCTCGACCGCAACAAGGTGTTCGCCGAGACGCGGTTCGATCCCGGTCTGCGCATGAGGCCGAGTTCGGCCACGATCGTCATCGGCTGCGTCGACCCGCGGGTGGATCCCGCCGTGGTTCTCGGTGCGGAGCAGGGGGAGGTCCTCGTGCTGCGCAACGTCGGCGGTCGTGTCACCCAGCGGACGCTGCTGGAACTGGTGATGCTCCGGGAAGTGGGGCGGGCCAACGGGTCCGGTCTCGGTGACGGGTGGGACGTCGTCGTCCTCCAGCACACCCAGTGCGGCATCACGCTGATCCGCGACCGGCCGGACCTGCTCAGCCCGTACTTCCAGGTCGACGTCCGCCGTCTGGACGGCAAGGCGGTCGACGATCCGCGGGCTGCTGTCGCCCACGACGTCGGCGTGCTGCGCGCTGAGACCCGGTTGGCCGGGATCCGCGTCTCCGGGCTCGTCTACGACATCACGACCGGGCTCGTCGAGACCGTCGTCGAGCCCTGATCACGCCCCGGCACGGGGCAAGGACGCGGGGTGCCACCGGTCGAGCACGCGGTCGCGCGCGACCCGGCCGCCCTCGACCAGCGCGCCCGTCAGGGCGGAGTCGTTGCCGAGTTCGCCCTGGCGGAGCTTGTCGGGGTAGGGAACGCGGTCGCGGACCTGCTCGAACAGCAGGTCGGAGCGGGTGGCGAGCACCACGACCTCCGGGTCGACGACGGCGACGACCAGTGCGGCGACCGTGGCGAGCGCGCCCGCGAGGGCGGTCACCGCGGCCACCGCGTCGCTCTCCCCGGCCTCGGCGCGGTGGTACAGGTCGTGCGGCACGGTGCCGCCGCCCGCGAGGAAGGCCGAGGTGGCGGAGTCGTCCGAGGGCATGCCCGGCACGGTGAGGTAGCGGTCCGCGCCGGGGGTGCCGGTCGCGCCGCGGTGCGCGCCGAACCGCGACGCGAGGCCGACGCCGAACCCGTCGTCGACCAGGACGCTCGCGTGCAACGCCGCCGACGTCGTGGCGGAGTGGGCCTCGGCGAACGCGGCGAGGTCGGCGGCGGTGCGGAAGTGGACGTCGGGGCCGACCGCTTCCTCGATCCGGTCGAGGAACCCGGCCTTGGCCCAGCCGGGGAAGTGCTCCGCGGCGCTGAAGCAGCGGCGGTCCGGGTCCACGGTGAGCGGGCTGCTCACCAGGCGCACCACCACGTCCCGCTCGTCGATCCGGGCGGCCTCCAGCAGGTCGCGGGTGAACCGGCCGAGCGCGGCGACGGAGGTCGGACCGGAGCGGGCGGTGTTGCGCGTGCTGATGCGGGTGACGACCTGGTCGGTGAAGTCCATGACCACGCCGCGGATCTCCGCGCGGGTGACGTCCACGGCCAGCACGTAGCCCGCGGTCGGGTCGACCTCGAACACGGCGGCGTTCGCGCCGACCCCGCCGGTGCGGTGGCCGCACGCCCGGATGAGCCCCAACGACTCCAGGTCGTCCAGCGCCGAGTGCACGGTGGGCCGCGACAGCGTCGTGCCCCGGACCACCTCGGGCCGGGTCGCCCGGCGCAGGGCGTGCATCACGTCCATCACCGTGCGGAGGTTGAGGGCTCGCGTGGTCGAGTGCGAGTTCACGGGTGAGGGGTTCATGCCCTGTCCTGATCCATGGGGGTCGGCGAGTCGTGTCGAGGTTAGTTGCGGTGATCACCGGATCCGGCTCGCGCCGCCGGCCAAAAGGTGCCCGATCCCCGGCGCGGATGACCTATCGTTCGATAGACGAGCGGGATCGAGGAGGACCATGGTCGGCACGCACGACGAGCGGAGCACCCGGACGCGAGTGCTCGCCGAGGCGGCTCGCCTCTTCGCCCGGCGAGGGTTCCACGGCACGTCCACCAGGGACATCGCCGAGGCCGCCGGCATCCGGCAGCCCTCGCTGTACGCGCACTTCCCGTCGAAGCAGCTGGTCGCGGCGGCACTCCTGGACGCGGAGCTGGCGCCCGCCCTCGACCGGGTCGAACACCTGGCGGGCCTCGCCGCGCCGAGCCCGGTCAAGCTGCACGCCCTGCTGGCGGCCGAACTGGAGGCGATGGACCCCGACGTCCGCCCGCTGTTCGGCGACGCCGTGGTCGCCGAGCCGGAGCTGGCCGATCAACGTCGTCTCTTGCACCGGCTGTTCGCGCTGGTCAGGGGCATGGTCGACGCCGGTGTCCGCGCCGGTGACCTCGCCGCCGACCCCGAGGTGCTCACGGCGCTGGTCGTCTCCCACCTGAGCGGGGCCACCTCCCGGCACCTGGTCGTGGCGCCTAACGCGCTCGCGCTCGCCGACCTCGTGGTGCGCGGCGCGCTGGCCCGCCCGGAGCTGTTGCCCGAGGTCAGGGCCGCGGCCGGTCGACTGCGCCCCGACCGCGTCCCCGAAGCCCTGCCCGCGGTGCTCCCGCCGGGCGACACCCACCCCCGTGTCGGCGCCCGCCTGCGCGCCGAACGGGAGGCCCGCCGTCGCACGGTCGCCGAGGTCGCGGAGGCGGCGGGCCTCACCAAGGGGTTCCTGTCGCGGATCGAACGCGACCTGGCCAACGCCTCGGTGGCGGCGCTCGTGCGGCTGTGCGCGGTGCTGGACCTGCCGATCGGCAGCCTGTTCGACGACCCGCCGCCCGGCGAGGTCGTGCGCGGCGGCGCATACCCGTCCATCGCCTTCGGCGGCGACGGCCTGCGGGAGTACGCCCTGACCCCGCGGGGGGAACGGCGGTTCCAGGCCATCCTCAGCGAGATCGCGCCTGGCGGGACCAGCGGGAACGAGCCGCACGTGCTGCCGGGCGACGTCGAGTTCGTGCTGGTGCTGGCCGGGACCGTGGTCCTGGAGTTCCCGACCAGCGGGGCCGACTCCACGATGACGCTGTCCACCGGCGACGCGTTCACCTTCGACCCCGGCACGCCGCACGTCTTCCGCTCCGGCACGACGGCCGCCGCGGCGCGGGTGCTGTGGGTGCTCAGCCCGGCGCTGCCGGACGGCGGGGGCCGGGCGCGGGCGTCGGAGGTTCTGCCGTCGTCGAACTAGTAGAAAACAACTGTTGCCTAGCGGGCCACTGTCTGTTTAGTCTCATCGCAGCGAGGGGGCACTCCACTGTTGTGAGGCGGTAGAACTGCATGACATCGCACCCGGACACCTCGGCCCCTCCCGCGAGAACGCTCATCGAGAGCCGATCGATCGATTGGGTCCCGGAGGGCGAGCGCACCGGCAAGCTGTGGCACCAGGGACCGCTGTGGTTCCTCGGCAACTTCCAGTACTTCTCCATCCCCATCGGCTTCATCGGCCCGTCGCTCGGCTTGTCGCTGGGCTGGTCCGTCGTCGCCGGGGTCCTCGGCATCGCCATCGGCACGCTGTTCATGGCGTTCCACGCGTCGCAGGGCCCGGCCATGGGCCTGCCGCAGATGATCCAATCCCGCGCGCAGTTCGGGTACCGGGGTGTGATCGTCCCGCTGGTCGGGACCCTCTTCACCTACCTGGCCTTCAACGTCGCCGACACCATCCTGCTGAGCGAGGGGCTGCACAGCTCGTTCGGCCTGGACCCGAAGCTGGTGGCCGCCGTCGCGGCGCTCGGCGCGGCCGTGCTCGCGATCTTCGGCCACGACTGGCTGCACACCGCGTTCCGCGCCCTGCTCTACGTCTCGCTGCCGGTCATGACGATCCTGACCATCGGCGTCCTGGTCGGCGGCGCGGGCGGCACGCCTCCCGCGCCGGGCGCGTACGGCTTCTCCTGGATCGCGTTCATGGCGCAACTCGGCGCGGCCGCCGCCTACAACATCACCTACGCGCCCTACGTCTCGGACTACTCCCGCTACCTGCCCGTCGCCACGGCCCCGCGGAAGGTGATCGCGGCCGTGTTCTTCGGCGCCTCGACCTCCGCGATCTGGCTGATCGCGCTGGGGGCGTGGCTGGCCATCAGCCTCGGCGCGCAGGACGGGCTGGCGGGGCTGCAACTCGCGGGCAACACCGTCATCCCGTACCTGGGCGACGCGGCGGCGCTGCTGTCGGCGGTCGCACTGTGGGCCACGATGGGCATGAACGCCTACGGCGGCACCCTGACCGTGCTGACCATGGTCGACTCCTTCAAGCCCATCACCCCCGGCAGGCGGGCGCGGATCGTCACGGTCGTCGCCCTCACGGTCGTCTGGTACGCCGTGTCCTCGGTCGTGGAGGCCGGGTCGGTCGCCACGGTGCTGTCGTCGCTGACCCTGATGCTCTACGTCCTGGTGCCCTGGACGGCGACCAACCTCGTCGACTACTTCCTCGTCCGCCGAGGCCGCTACGCGCTGGGCGACCTCTTCCGGCCGGACGGCGTGTACGGCACGTGGTCGTGGCGCGGGATCACCGCGTGCGCCGTCGGTTTCGTCGCGCAGATCCCGTTCATGGTCCTGACCGACATCAACGGCTGGAGCTACAGCGGGGTCGTCGCCACCGCGCTCGGCAACGCCGACATCGCCTGGCTGGTCGGCCTGGCCGTCACCGGCGTCGTCTACTTCGCCCTGGCCCGTTCCCTCGACGTGGACGCGGAGATCGCCGCGGGCGACTCCGTTCCGCACCAGTGAAGGAGGACCGTCGATGACCGCCTCCGTCCACACCGGACCGGCGATCGTGCTGCGACCCGGCGGCACGCCCGTGAGCGAGACCGTCCACGTCGTGCCCCCGGCCCGCGGCCAGGTCCAGGTGGACGTCCGCGCCACCGGCGTCTGCCACTCCGACCTCCACCTCGTCACCGGCGACTGGCCGGTGGACCGGCCGCTGGTGCTCGGCCACGAGGGCGCGGGCGTGGTCAGCGCGGTAGGGGAGGGCGTGACGGCCTTCGCCGAGGGCGACCGGGTCGTCCTGTCCTGGTACGCCCCCTGCCGCGCCTGCCGGTTCTGCGGGGAGGGGCGGGCGTGGCTGTGCACCGGCACGACCGCGCTGGACAACACGCTGCCCGGCGGTGGCACGCCGTTCACCGACGCCCGTGGTGACGAGGTCTGGCCCTACCTGGGGCTGGGCACGTTCTCGGGTCGGGTGGTCGTGCCGGAGTCGGCCGTCGTCGCGGTCGACCCGGCCGTCCCGTTCGAGGTCGGCGCGCTGCTCGGCTGCTCGGTCACCACCGGCGTCGGCGCGGTCCTCAACACGGCTCGGGTCGTGGCGGGGCGGTCCGCCGTCGTCGTGGGCTGCGGCGGTGTCGGCCTCTCGGTGATCATGGGCCTCCGGCTCGCGGGAGCCGATCCGATCATCGCCGCCGACCTCTCCGAGCACCGGCTGGCGACCGCACGGAAGATGGGCGCGACGCACACCGTCGACACGCGGTCGGTCGACCTCACGGCCGCCGTCGCGGACCTCTGCGGCGGCGCGGACTACGCGTTCGAGGCGGCGGGCCGGGTCGAGCTGATCGAGCTGCTGCCCGCGCTGCTCGGCCGTGGCGGGACCGGTGTCCTCGTGGGCATGCCGGGCTTCGAGGCGCGGGCGTCGTTCACCCCGTACGACTTGGCCGACCAGGGCAAGTCGTTGCTGGGCTGCAACTACGGCTCCAGCGTCGCCGAGGTCGACGTGCCGCGGCTGGCCCGCCTCTACCTCGACGGACGGCTCCCGCTGGACCTGCTCCTCGGGTCCGTGCGCCCGCTGGCCGACGCCCCCGCCGCGCTCGACGAGCTGCGCCGCGGCATCGGCCTCCGCTCGATCCTCATTCCCGACGACAGGACTGGTGCCCAGCGGTGACCCGTTACGCCACAACCGATCCGACCACCGGCACGGTCGTCGCGACCGTGCCCACCGCGACCGACGAGGAGGTCCGGGACGCCGTCGACCGCTCCGCCGCGGCCTACGCGGACTGGGCCCGCACCCCGGTGGGGGAGCGGAGCCGCCTGCTGCGCCGCGTCGCGGAGCTGTTCCTCGAACAGGTCGACCCGCTGGCCGAGGCCGCCGCCCTGGAGATGGGCAAACCCCTGCGCGAAGGCTGGGAGGAGGCCGAGCTGTGCGCGGAGATCTTCGCCTACTACGCCGACAACGCCGAGGCCCTGCTGGCGGACCGGCCGGTCGACTCGACCCGGCACCGCGCCGTCGTGCAGAAGCGGCCGCTCGGACCGCTGCTGGGGATCATGCCGTGGAACTTCCCCTACTACCAGGTGGCCCGTTTCGCCGCGCCGAACCTGCTGGTGGGCAACACGATCCTGCTCAAGCACGCCCCCGGCTGCCCGCGGTCCGCCGCCGCGCTGGAGGACCTGCTGCACGCCGCGGGCGTGCCTCGCGACGTCTACCTCACCCTCTACGCCACCGACGCCCAGGTCGGGGACGTGATCGCCGACCCGAGGGTGCGGGGCGTGTCCCTGACCGGCGGTGAGCGGGCCGGAGCCGCCGTCGCCGAACAGGCCGGGCGGCACCTGACGAAGGTCGTGCTGGAACTCGGCGGCTCCGACCCCGCGATCGTCCTCGACAGCGACGACCCCGTCGCCCTCGCCGACACGCTCGTGCTGTCCCGCGTCTACAACGCCGGGCAGGCGTGCAACGCGCCCAAGCGCCTCATCGTCGTCGGCGACCTCCACGACGTGCTGGTCGACCACGTCGTGGAGCGCGTGTCCGCGTTGACCGTCGGCGACCCGCGCGACCCGGCCACCGACGTCGGCCCGCTGTCGTCGCGCCCGGCCGCCGAGGCGCTCGTCGCGCGGATCGACCGCGCGGTCGCCGACGGGGCCGTCCTGCACGTCGGCGGCACGCTCGTGGACGGCACGAGCGCCTACGTCCGCCCCGCCGTGCTGACCGGGATCGCCCCCGGCACGGTGTCGCACCACGAGGAGTTCTTCGGCCCGGTCGTCGTCCTCTACCGCGCCGCCGACGTCGAGGAAGCCGTCGCGCTGGCCAACGACACGCCCTACGGCCTCGGCGCGAGCGTGTTCTCCGCGGACGCGGACCGCGCTCGGGCGGTGGCCGAGCGGATCGACGCCGGCATGGTGTTCCTCAACGAGGCGGGCGGTTCCTGGGCCGAGATCCCGTTCGGCGGCGTCAAGCGGTCCGGCTTCGGCCGGGAACTGGGCACGGCCGGGATCACCGAGTTCGTGAACGACCGGGTCGTGAAGCTCTGACCACCCACCAGCACGCGGAGACCCGATGACCCCCCCGCAAGGCCCCGTCGACAGCTCCACCGTCCCGCGGTTCGCCGGTCCGGCCACGTTCGCGCGCATCCCGCGGCTCGACGAGGTCGGCCGCGCCGGGATCACCGTACTGGGGATCCCGTTCGACAGCGGGGTGTCCTACCGCCCCGGCGCCCGGTTCGGGCCCAGCCGGATCCGCGAGGCCTCCCGGCTGCTGCGGCCGTTCAACCCCGCGCTGGACGTGGCCCCGTTCGAGGTCGTGCAGGTCGCCGACGCGGGCGACGTGCCGGTCAACCCGTTCGACATCCGCTCGGCGCTCGACACCATCGAGGCCGCCGCGCTCGCCATGACCTCGGAGGGGCAGAACCTCGTCACCATCGGGGGCGACCACACGGTCACCCTGCCGCTGCTGCGGTCCGCCGCCCGGCGGCACGGGCCGGTCGCGCTCGTCCACTTCGACGCCCACCTCGACACGTGGGACACCTACTTCGGCGCGGACTACACCCACGGGACCCCGTTCCGCCGGGCCGTCGAGGAGGGCCTGCTGGACACCGAGGCGCTGTGCCACGTCGGCACCCGCGGTCCGCTCTACGGCAAGAAGGACCTGGAGGACGACCGGCGCTTCGGCTTCGGGATCGTCACGGCCGCCGACGTCTACCGCAACGGCGTCGACCACGTGGCCCAGCAGTTGCGCGAGCGGGTCGCGGGTCGCCCGGTGTACCTGTCGATCGACATCGACGTCCTCGACCCGGCGTTCGCCCCCGGCACCGGCACACCGGAGGCGGGCGGGCTCAGCAGCCGGGAGCTCCTGGAGATCCTCCGCGGCCTCAACGGCCTGGACATCGTCGGCGGCGACGTCGTCGAGGTGGCCCCGGCCTACGACCACGCCGAGATCACCTCGATCGCCGCCGCCCACGTGGCCTACGACCTGGTGTCGCTGATCGCCCTGACCAGGGGCCGGGCGGCCGGGCCCGACCGGGAAACGCGCGAAGTCCCCTGAGCCCGCCGCCGAGCCTGCTACAAGTGGGGGATGGGGGCGGAGTTCCGGTTGCTGGGCGAGGTCGAGGCGACGGTCGACGGGCGGGAGGTCGACCTGGGGCACGCGCGGCAGCGCGCGGTGCTGGCGGCGCTGCTGGTCGACGCCAACCAGGTCGTGCCGGCCGACCGGCTGGTCGACCGGGTGTGGGGCGAGCGCGTGCCGGAGACCGGCCGGAACGCGCTCTACAGCTACCTGTCCCGGCTGCGGTCCGCCCTGCCCGAATCAGTGGGGCTTGGCCTGCGCCGCCGGTCGGGCGGGTACGTGGCCGTGGTCGACCCGCAGCTCGTCGACCTGCACCGGTTCGACCGGTCCCTGACGGCCGCGCGGGCGTCGACCGACGGGGCCGCGCGGCTCGCGGCGCTCGACACGGCGTTGGGGCTGTGGCGGGACCGGCCGTTGGCGGGCTTGGACGGGCCGTGGTTCGAGGGCGTCCGGGCCCGGCTGGAGCGGGACCGGACGGCCGCGGAACTGGACCGCGTCGACCTGCTGTTGGGCAGCGGACGGCACGCGGAGGTGCTGTCCGCGGTCGTGGCGGCCGCCGAGCGGCACCCGTTGGACGAGCGGGTGGCGGGGCAATTGCTGCTCGCGCTCTACCGCAACGGTCGACAGGCGGACGCGTTGGAGCACTACCGGCTCGTGCGGGCCCGGCTGCGGGACGAGCTGGGCGTCGACCCCGGCCCGGAGCTGAGCGAGCTGCACCAGCGGATCCTCACCGCCGCACCGGACCTCGTCCCGGCCACGCCCGTCGTGCTCGCCCAGCTGCCCGCCGAGCTGGGCGGTTTCGCGGGCCGCCACGCCGTGCTCGCCGAGCTGGACACCCTGTCCGTGGCGACGGGACCGGTGGTCGTGGCCGCGATCACGGGCGCGGCGGGCGTGGGCAAGACCGCATTGGCGCTGCACTGGGCGCACCGCGTCCGCGCCCGGTTCCCGGACGGCCAGCTGTACCTGAACCTGCGCGGGACCGGGTCGCCGCTGCCGCCGTCGCACGCGCTGGCCCGGCTGCTGAGCGACTTGGGCGTGGCCGAGGTGCCCACCGAGGTGGACGCCGCGGCGGCCGCCTACCGGTCGGCGCTGGCGGGACGGCGGGTGCTGGTGGTGCTGGACGACGCGGCGAACGCCGTCCAGGTGCGCCCGCTGCTGCCGGGGTCGCCAGGCTGCCTGGTGCTGGTCACCAGCCGGGACCGGCTGGACGGGCTGGTGGCCCGCGAGGGCGCGCGGCGGATCGGGCTCGACGTGCTCACGCCCGAGGACGCGCTGGTGGTGCTGGAACAGGTGGTGGGGTCGGCGCGGATCGCCGCCGAACCGGCCGCCGCCGCGGACGTGGTGGAGCTGTGCGCGCGGTTGCCGCTGGCGTTGCGGATCGCCGCCGCGAACCTGGTGGGCCGCCCCGGACTGCGGATCGCCGACTACGCGGCCACGCTGCGCACGGGGGACCGGCTGGCCGAGCTGGAGGTGACCGGGGACGCGGAGACGGCCGTCCGGGCCGCGATCACCTTGTCGTACAACGGTTTACCCGTGCGGGCACGGCGGGTGTTCCGGCTGCTGGGGCTCATGCCGGGGCTGGACCTCACCGAGCCCGCCGTCGCGGCGCTGGTGGGCACCGAGGACGTGCGCCCGGAGCTGCGGGAGTTGACGGCGGCGCACCTCGTGGCCGAGCACGGGCCCGGTCGGTACACCTTCCACGACCTGCTGCGCCTCTACGCCGCCGAGCGGGCCGTCGCCGAGGACGGACCGGACGGCGAGGCGGCGTTGGACCGGCTCGGAGCCTGGTACGCGGCGACCACGGACCTGGCCGTGGAGGCGCTGGACGCCCGACGACCCGTGCCGCCGTTCGAGAGCGGTGACCGGGCGCTGGACTGGCTGGCCGCCGAAGCGCCCACGCTCGTCGCGGTCGTCGAGCGCGCCGCCGACCGCGGGGTGCGCGAGCACGCCTGGCGGTTGGCCGTCGCGTTGCGCCGGTACTTCCCGCGCGGCGGCGCGGTGCACTGGGAGGCGGTCACCCGCGCCGGGCTGCGCGCGGCGAAGGAGGGCGGTGACGCTCACGCGCAGACGCAGTTGCACAACAGCCTGGGCGCGTTGCGCTGGCAGCAGGGGGAGTACTCGGCGGCTGCGGACCACTTCCAGCAGGCGCTCGCCCGCAGCACGGCCGCGGGCTGGGCCACCGGGCGGCTCGTCGCGTCGTCCAACCTCGGGATCCTGCGCTACTGCACGGGTCCGCTGTCCGCGGCGGCGGAGAACCTGGTCCGGGCCGAGCGGATCGGGGCGGAGGAGGGGATCGACGTCCACCGCGGCACCGTGCTGATCAACCTGGGTGCCACCCGCATGGGTCAAGGGCGGATCGGCGAAGCCGTGGCGATCCTCGACCGCGCGCGGCTCGCGTTCGGGCGCGGGGGCCCGGATCGAGGACTGGGCATGGCCCTGGAGTGCCTCGCGGACTGCCACCTGCACCTCGGCGACCTGGTCACGGCCGACCAGCACGTCGACCGAGCCGTCGAGCACTGCACCCGGCACTCGTTCGACCACGAACTCGCCGCCGCCCTCCGGATGCGGGCCAAGGCCCGCGAGATCCGCGGTGACCTCGACGAGGCCGCGGAGGTGCTGGCCGAGGCGCGGGAACTGGCCGACGGGCACCACCTGTTCGAGCTGGACGTCCGCAACGCGCTCGGCGGGGTGCTGCGCAAGCTCGGCCGCCCGGAGGAGGCCGCGGACCTGCACGATTCCGCGCTGGTCGACGCCAGGCGGTCCGGGTTCGCGCACGGCGAGCTGGAAGCGCTGCTCGGCCTCGCCGCCGTGCACCTGTCCCGCGGTGAGGCCGCGGCCGCCGCGACCCACGCGCTCATGGCCCGCGCTCGGGCGCACGAGACCGGGTACGTCCTGCACCACGCGCGCGCCCTCGTCGCCTCCGCGGCGGCGGATCTCCTGACCGGGCACCGGCAGCGGTCCGCCGAGCTGGCCGAACGGGCGCTCGACGTCCAGCGCCGCTCGGGCAGCAGGCTCGACGAGGCCGACACGCTGCTCACCCTCGGGCGGGCCGGGAACGGAGTGCTGCGCGACGAGGTCGAGTGGCACGCGCTGATCGCCCGTTTGGGGTAGCGCTCGCCTTGACAACAAAAGTTGTCGGTGCGAGGGTGTGCCGGTGCACGACGTAGCGGTGATCGACGATCCGGGCGCGGCCGAGGTCGCGCTGGACCCGGTGCGCGCCCGGCTGCTCGCGGAGCTGGCCGAACCGGGCTCGGCGACGACGTTGGCGCGGCAGGTGGGGCTGACCAGGCAGAAGGTCAACTACCACCTGCGCGCGCTGGAGCGGCACGGGCTGGTCGAGCTGGTCGAGGAGCGGCGCAAGGGCAACGTCACCGAACGGGTGCTGCGGGCGACCGCGGCCTCGTACGTGATCTCGCCGAACGCGCTGGCCGCGGTCGAGCCCGATCCGGGCCGCTCGCCCGACCCGCTGTCCGCGCGGTGGCTGCTCGCGGTGGCCGCGCGGCTGGTCCGCGACGTGGGCGACCTGATCACCGGCGCGGGCAAGGCCCGCAAGGAGGTCGCGACGTTCGCCCTGGACGGCGAGATCCGGTTCGCCTCCGCCGCCGACCGCGCCGCGTTCGCCGAGGAGCTGACCGGGGCGGTGACGTCGCTGGTGGCGAAGTACCACGACGAGACCGCCGCTGGCGGACGGGCGCACCGGGTCGTGATCGCCGTGCACCCGACAGTTCAACGAGCAGAGAGGGAGCGATGATGTTCGTTCCGGTGAGCAGCATCCCGGTCGACGACCAGGAGAAGGCCCTGGCGTTCTACACCGACGTGCTGGGCTTCGTGAAGAAGACCGACATCCCCGTCGGCGACGCCAAGTGGCTGACCGTCGTCTCGCCCGACGCGCCGGACGGCGTCGAACTGCTGCTGGAACCCGACGGCAACCCCGGCATCGTGATCGACGGCAAGCCCGCCGCGCAGGTGTACAAGAAGACGCTCTACGACGCGGGCGTCCCGTACACGATGCTCGGCACGACCGACCTGGACAAGGACTACGCGCGGCTCAAGGAGCGCGGCGTCCGGTTCACCCAGGAGCCGATGAAGACCGACTTCGGGGCCATGGCGGTGTTCGACGACACCTGCGGCAACCTCATCGTCCTCACCCAGCAGGGCTGACCGCGTGGAGGAGCGCAGGAGCCTGGCGAAGGAGGTCGAGCTCGCCGCCACCCCGGACGAGGTGTGGAAGGCGATCTCGACCCCGGAGGGCATGTCGCTCTGGTTCGTGCCGCACGAGCAGGTCGACGGCGAGGTCGAGGCCGACTTCGGCGGCGGCAACACCCAGGCCGGGTTGGTGCTGGAGCAGGAGCCGGGCAGGCGAGTCGTCTACGGGGCCCCCGGCCCGGACGGCGTGCCGCCGATGGCGATCGAGTTCCTGGTCGAGGGCAAGGACGACGGGACCACCGTGCTGCGGTTGGTCCAAAGTGGATTCTTCGGTGAGGACTGGGAAGCCGAGTACGACGGGTTCGGCCGGGGTTGGGACATGTTCCTGCACAACCTCGCCTCGTACTTCCGGCACTTCGCCGGGTTGTCGGCGGTCGGCGTGGTCGCCTTCGGGTTCACCGCTCGGGCCGGGGTTGAGGTCTGGGCGGACCTGGTCGCTCGGCTCGGGGCGGATCCTGTTCTTGGTGAACGGGTTCGGTTGACGCCCGAGGGTGTGGAGCCGATCGAGGGTGTGGTGGACCTGCGGGACGAGTCGGTGGTGGGTGTTCGCACCGAGCACGGCTTCTACCGGTTCATGGTCGACGACGCGCACCACATGGTGAACACGACGCAGTACTTCTACGGGGTGTCGGTGGATCGGGCGTCCCGGACTGCCGCTTGGCAGTCGTGGATCGATGGGCTGGCCGGGAACAGCTAGTCGCGAAGGGTGTCCTCTGTGGACACCCTTCGCGGTTGGTCTCGTCCGTCGGGGATCGTTCTGGCGTGAGTCTCCCGGCGGCTGCGACTTCCCGCGTGCTGTGGCAGGGGACCCCACATCTCGGCCTTGATCGGGCTGAAGGGCGGTTCATGGGGAGCCCACCCGATCCCACTCCGCTCTTGCCAGCTGGTATACCGGTATGCCAGGCTGCTGCGAGTCGCCGTTCACCCCGGTGACGTGCTCGTCGGTGACGGGGAGGGCGTGGTGTGCGTGCCCCCGTTGCGGTGACGTACCCGCCGGACGCCACGACGTTGCGCGAGTGAGGAGACGTGGTGGACGGCAAGTCCACCCGAGTCCACTGAGGACGGTGGGGGCGTCGTGCGCATCACCTCGATCGAGACCGTCGTGCCGGACCTGCCGTTGGGCAGGCCCTTCACGTTCGTCCGCCTGCACACCGACGAGGGGTTGGTCGGGCTGGGGCAGACCGTCGACCTCCGCACGGTCGACGTCATCCACGACCTGGGCCGCCGGTTCCTGCTGGGCGCGGACCCCCGGCGGGTCACGGCGCTGTGGCACCGCATGGTCGACTGGGTCGCCTACCACGGTTACGCCGGGGCGGAGATCCGCGCGATCTCGGCGTTCGACATCGCCTGCTGGGACCTCGTCGGCCAGGCCGCGGGCCTGCCGGTCGTGGCGTTGCTCGGCGGGGCCGTCCACGACTCCGTGCCGATCTACAACACCTGCGGCAACTACGGCGGCGTCTCCGACGACGATCGGGTCGTGGCCGATCCGGTGGGTCTCGCGGAGGAACTGCTGGCCCAGGGTGTGACCTGCCTGAAGTGGTCGCCGTTCGACCGGTACGCCGAGGAGAGTCACGGCCAGTACCTGACCACCATGCAACTCGCCGAGGGCGTGTCCGGGATCGAGAAGATCGCCTCCGCGCTCGGCGGCCGGGTGGAGGTCATGATCGACGCCCATGGCGCGTGGAGTCCGGGGTGCGCCGCGCAGATCGTGCGCGCGCTCGACGGGCTGCCCGTGCGGTGGCTGGAGGACCCGGTCTCCTCGGACAACCCGGTGGAGTGGGCGCGGCTGCGGGCCAAGAGCACCGTGCCGATCGCGGGAGGCGAGCGGTTGCTGACCCGCAACCAGCTCCGCGGCCTGCTCGACGTCGGCGGTGTCGACGTGCTGATCAGCGACGTCACGTGGTCCGGCGGCATCACCGAGGCGCGGCGCACGGCCGACCTCGCCGACCTGCACGGCGTTCCGCTGGCGACACATGGCAATTCCGGGCCGGTCACCCTGTGGTCGTCCGCGCACGTGCTCACGTCGGTCCGCAACGCCGGTCCCGCCGAGACCCACCGCGTCCACCACGACCCGGTGTCGGGCTACTTCCACACCCTGGTCGACGGGGAGCCCGTGGTGGTCGATGGCCGATTGCGCGCTCCGACCGCGCCCGGTCTCGGGATCGCGCTGCGCGACGATTTCCCCGTGCTGCACCGTCGTGAACAAGAAAGCGGAAATCCGGCCTTGTGACAGCGAGGAACACCAGTTGTTCGGAGATGGTCCAGAATTGACACGGCCGCAGCGGTGACGCTATTCGCAAGGAAACTCGATCAGGCCGTCGAGGAGTCCTGACAACCGGAAGGGCAGTGTCGTGACCCCTGTTGGAGAACCGCGGTTCGCGCCGCTGGGCGAACCGCGAACCAGGACCGATCTGGTGGTCGACGCGCTCAAGGTGGCGATCCTCGACGGCTCCCTGCCGCCGGGGCACCCGCTGTCCGAACGCGACCTGGCCGCCAGGATGGGCGTGTCGAAGACGCCCGTGCGGGAGGCGTTGAAGCTCCTGCGCTCGACCGGGCTCGTCGAACTCGGCGCGTACCAGCAGGTCACCGTCCGACGCGTGGACAGCGCGCTGGTCAGCGAGCTGTACCACGCGCGACTGGTGATCGAGCCGCACGCCGTCGGCCTCGCCGCCCACGGCCGGGGCCGGACACCTCTTCCGGAAGCCAGAACCGCGCTGGAAGAGGCGGTGGTGGCGGCGTCGGCTGACGACCTCGCGACCGCGAGCCTCGCCAACCGCCGCTTCCACCGGCTGCTCTACGCGGAGTGCGGAAACCGGTTCCTGGTCGACCAGCTCGACCAGCTCCGCGACCTCACGGCGCTGGCCGCGACCGTGGGGTGGCGGCAGGGGCGGACGGACCGCGAGGAGGCGGCCGAGCACGCGGCGATCCTGGCCGCGTTCGAACAGGGCGACGAGGAACTCGCGACCGACCTGATGCGCGCCCACATCGCCACCGCCCGAACGCATCTCCTGCACGTCCTGCCGACAGTCGAATAGCTATTCCGTCCAGGCTCGTCGAAATGCGTCGAGTCTCTTTGCCGTGTGCGAAAAACGGTCGTTATTCCACTGTTGACAAATTCTTCTCGATGCTCGCAAACTGAAGTCCCCTGCTCTTCAACGGGAAATGGCAAGGCCGCCAATCCGGAGGAGATAGATGTCTCGTTTGCGATCGTTGAAGGTGTTCTCGGTGGTGATCCCCCTGCTGCTCACCATGGTGGCGATCACCCCCGCGGTGAAGGCGGCTCCCGCCGTCTTCGCCCATCCCGGCGTGCTCAACAGCGCCGCTTCGCTCGACTTCATCCGCACCAAGGTGAACGCGGGCGCGCAGCCGTGGAAGTCCGCGTACGACAGCATGATGGCCAGCAAGTACGGCTCCCTGACCCGTGCGCCGAAGCCGCGCGCGGTGGTGGAGTGCGGGCCGACGTCCAACCCGAACAACGGGTGCACCGACGAGCGGGAGGACGCCATCGCGGCGTACACGATGTCGCTCGCCTGGTACATCACCAGGGACACCCGGTACGCCCAGAAGGCCGTCGCGATCTTCGACGCCTGGTCGGGCACGATCACCAGCCACACCAACAGCAACGCCCGCTTGCAGACCGGTTGGGCCGGGGCGACCTGGCCGCGCGCGGCCGAGATCATCCGGTACAGCTACACCGGGTGGTCGGCGTCGAGCATCGGCAAGTTCTCCACGATGCTGCGCACCGTCTACCTGCCGACGCTGCTGCCGGGAGCCGTGTCAATGAACGGCAACTGGGAGCTGGTGATGATGGAGGCGGCGATCGGCATCTCCGTCTTCTTGGAGGACAAGACCAGCTACGACAAGGCCATGACCAAGTTCCTCGGTCGCGTGCCCGCGTTCATCTACCTCACCAGTGACGGATCGCTGCCCAAGGTCGCGCCGGGCAGCGGCCTGAGCGGTCGGACGGCGATCGTGAACTACTGGCAGGGGCAGGGCACCTTCATGAACGGCCTCACCCAGGAGACCTGCCGCGACTTCACCCACACCGGGTACGGTCTCGCGTCGATCTCCGACGTGGCCGAGACGTCCAGGATCCAGGGCACCGACCTGTACTCGACGGACGTCGGCGAACGCCTCCGCCAGGCACTGGGCCTGCACTCCCAGTACCAGCTCGGCACGGCCATGCCGTCGAACCTGTGCGGTGGCACCAAGTCCGGCAGCCTCGGCCCGGTGACCGAGGTCGGCTTCAACGCCCTGCACACCAGGCTGGGCATCGCGATGGCCAACACGCAGAAGCTGACCGAGCAGCGCAGGCCCGCGGGCAGCGACAACCTGTTCGTGGCCTGGGAAACCCTGACCCACGCGGAAAACCCGAACTAGCCCCACCGCCCGGTGCGCCTTCGGGCGCGCCGGGCCCAGGGCGGCGTGCCACAGAGCGAGCCGCTCGCTTCCACCGCCGCTCGGGTTCGGGTGGCGGTTTTCGGTCGACTCGGGTGTCACGCCGATGCCGACCCCGAGTTCACCGGACTTCGCCTCGCGGGCGATCAGCACGATGGACGAGCCGCCAGTCCCAGCCGCGACGTCCAGTGCCTCCCTGCTCGCTCGGGACCTGCCCGCTCGACTGCTGCGGGTCGGCCCGCCCCGCGCTCGATCGCGCCGGACCCCTCCGCGCCGCCCTGTTCCCGATCTGCCTCCCGCGGCGTGGGGCCTGTCGGTCCGGTCGGCGGGGGAGCGGTCGGGTGTTTCCGGCGTGTGTCATCGTGGCCGCAGGGGTGTTGCGCGGTGCTCACCGCCCAGCCCCGATGTCCCCCATCGCCCATTCCCTTTTCCGGCCCCCGGTGGCGACTTGTCCTTTTTCGGTTATTTCGCGCCGCCTGACGGAATGGCAAACGGAGCATTTTTCGGCGTTGACCCGCTTGGCGTATTTCCAAAATAGGGGTCACGGGTAGAGGATCCCGCCTCGGCGTGTCCTGCCTGGTCATCACCCTGGTGGCCGGGCTGGTCGCGCCTTTTTCGTGTCCGGATATCGGACGTATTCCGGTCTGTTAATAAGTTAGCGCGGTCGTCTGTTGTTTCTCGGGCGTCGGTGGACGGATCCTGATCCCTGTTCTTCGGAACGCCAACACCTCACCCCCGGAGCCGACCCAAACCCTGACACCACGGGTCGGCTTCGCCCTGCATGAGGAGATCCACCGATGGAGTTGAGACGTCCACTCGTCTTGGCCGCGACAGGTGTCGTGGTCGCCGCTCTCTTCACCCCCACCGCCGTCCAAGCCCAGCCCACCGCCACCGGTGTGCAGAGCGCCGACGTGATGGCCGCCAGCGCCGCGAGCAGCCTCGTGGCCGCCAAGCCCGCCGAGCTGCACGCCAGCGCCAACGACAGCTTCGTGCAGCACGACGTGATCTCGTCGAGCGGCGGGCTCAAGTACGTGCCGTACGACCGCACCTACAAGGGCATGCAGGTCGTCGGCGGTGACTTCGTGGTCGTCACCAACTCGACCGGGCAGGTCGTCACCACCTCGGTCGCGCAGGACACCACGATCGACCTCGCGAGCACCACGCCCGCCATCTCCAAGGCGCGGGCCGAGGCGGTCGCCAGGCAGCAGTTGTCCACTGTGGACAGCGTCGGCGGCGCCGAGCTGGTCACCTACGCCGTCGGCACGCCGAAGCTGGCGTGGAAGAGCCAGGTCGTCGGCCGCAACGCCGAGGGCCCGAGCAAGCTCGACGTGATCGTCGACGCCGCCACCGGCAAGGTGCTCACCACGCAGGAGCACGTGCTGCACGGCACCGGCACCAGCGCGTGGAACGGCCCGAACCCGGTGGCCCTCAACACCACCCACGTCGGCAGCACGTACTCCCTCAAGGACCCGACGCTGACCAACGTCAGCTGCCAGGACGCCGCCAACAACACGACGTTCAGCGGCACCGACGACGCGTGGGGCAACGGCACCGCGACCAACCGCGAGACCGGCTGCGTCGACGTGCTGTTCGCCGCGCAGACCGAGAGCAAGATGCTGACGCAGTGGTTGGGCCGCAACGGCTTCGACGGCTCCGGCGGCGGCTGGCCGATGCGCGTCGGCCTGAACGACCTGAACGCCTACTACGACGGCAGCCAGGTCCAGATCGGCCACAACCAGAACAACCAGTGGATCGGTTCCCTCGACGTCGTGGCGCACGAACTCGGCCACGGCATCGACGACCACACCCCCGGCGGCATCTCCGGCAGCGGCACGCAGGAGTTCGTCGCGGACGTCTTCGGCGCCTCGACCGAGTCGTTCGCCAACGAGCCCTCCCCGTACGACGTGCCGGACTTCCTGGTCGGCGAGACGATCAACCTCGTCGGCAGCGGCCCGATCCGCAACATGTACAACCCGTCCGCGCTCGGGCACGCCAACTGCTACTCCAGCTCGGTCCCCGGCTCCGAGGTCCACGCGGCCGCCGGTCCCGGCAACCACTGGTTCTACCTGCTGGCCAACGGGTCCAACCCGACCAACGGCCAGCCGACCAGCAGCACCTGCAACAGCTCCACGGTCTCCGGCCTGGGCGTGCAGACCGCGTTGAAGATCTTCTACAACGCGATGCTGATCAAGACCACCGGCAGCTCGTACCTGAAGTACCGGACCTGGACGCTGACCGCCGCGAAGAACCTCTTCCCCGGCAGCTGCGCCGAGTTCAACACGGTCAAGGCCGCCTGGGACGCGGTCAGCGTTCCCGCGCAGTCCGCCGACCCGACGTGCTCCGCGACCGGCACGGTCACGGTCACCAACCCCGGCAACCAGTCGACGACCGTCGGCTCCGCCGTCAGCCTGCCCCTGTCGGCCAGCGGCGGCACCGCGCCGTACACGTGGTCCGCCACGGGCCTGCCCGCCGGTCTCTCCATCAGCTCCAGCACCGGCACCATCTCCGGCACCGCCACCACCGCGGGCACGTCCAGCGTCACGGTGACGGCGGCGGACAGCGCCAGCCACAGCGGCACGGCGTCGTTCAGCTGGACCGTCGGCACCACCGGCGGTTGCTCCGGCCAGAAGCTGCTCAACCCCGGCTTCGAGTCCGGCGCCACCTCGTGGACCGCCAGCAGCGGCGTGATCGGCCAGCACAGCGCTGACGGCCAGGCCGCTCACGGCGGCACCTGGAGCGCGTGGCTGGACGGCTACGGCTCCACCCACACCGACACGCTGTCCCAGTCGGTGGCCATCCCGGCGGGCTGCCACGCCAGCCTGACGTTCTACGTCCACATCGACTCCGCCGAGACCACGACGACCACGGCTTACGACAAGCTGACCGTCACCGGCGGCACGACGACCCTCGCCTCGTACTCGAACCTCAACAAGGCGACCGGCTACGTCCTGAAGACGATCGACGTGTCCTCGTTCGCGGGCTCGACCCTCGCGCTGAAGTTCACCGGCGTGGAGGACGCCTCGTTGCAGACGTCCTTCGTGATCGACGACGGGGCGGTGACCCTGAGCTGACGTCCTGACGCGCCAACGGGGAGGCCGGACTTCCGGCCTCCCCGTTGGCGTTCCTCAGTTCCGCCAGGTGTCGGTCAGGGTGGCGGGGGAGGTGGCGGTGCGGTTGGCCCCGCTCTCCCACGTGACCGCGCCGTTCGACTCCTTGCGCAGGTACTTGTACTGGAAGGCGGTGCCGCTGGGCAGCGCCACCGAGCCCTTCCACACCGGGTAGGCCGCCGAGGACAGCGGGATCGCCGCAGCCGGGTTCCACGAGCCGAGGGCCGCGTTGTCGCCGACGACGAAGATGTTCTGCCCCACCGACGTGGTGGCGGTGACCGAGAACGACGCCGTGCCGTTGCCGGGCTGCTGGGTGGTCGCGCCCACGTGCAAGGCCACCGCGTCGCCCGCCCCGACCGTGGCGGTGAACTGGCCGTTCGAGCCGACCGCGTAGGACACCGCGCACCCGTCGCGCTGCACGTCGCAGTAATTCCCAGCGGGCAGCGAGGTCTGGAACGCGCGGGTGAGCGCCGTCGACTCCTTGTTGATGGCCACGAACCCGCGACCGCCCCGGCCGAACGCGATGGCGTTGTTGCCGTTGTCCCACCAGTTGGTCACGGCGGTGCCCGCCACGGCGTTGCGGAAGCCGACCATGTTCGCGATCTGCGGCCACTTGTGCTGGCACTTCCAGCCGTTGGCGTAGCAGGCGGCCGCGCCGGGCGGCCCCGCGTCGTTGTCGGAGAACTCGTAGCCCGAGTACACCTGCGGCGCGCCGTACGGCCACGCCAGCATGAACACGTTGGCGAGCGTGTAGGTCGAGCCGTTCTTGTAGTTCAACGTCGACCCGTTGCGCTCGGTGTCCCAGTTGTCCACGAACGGTCGGGCCTGGTTGCTCGCCAGGTAGCCCCACGACTGGCCGAAGTTGCTCAGGTACGACAGCTTCTCGCCGGTGAACACGCGTTTGACGTCGTAGGCGTACCGGAACTCGTCCACGTCGCCGGACCCGGTGTACTCGCTCGGCTGCACGGCCTCACCCGCGCCGTAGATCACCTCGTGCACCCAGAAGGTGTTCGGGTTGCTGAGCCGGGACTTGATGGCGGCCAGGTCGGCGGCCGCGATGTGCTTGGCCGCGTCGACCCGGAAGCCGTCCACGCCCATCGACAGCAGGCTGTTGAGGTACGCCGCGATCGTGCCGCGCACGTAGTCGCTGCCGGTGTTCAGGTCCGACAGGCCGACCAGTTCGCAGTTCTGCACGTTGTCGCGGTTGCGGTAGTCGCTGATCTGGCTGCGGCAGGAGTGGAAGTCCTGGTCGCCGTAGTAGCCGGGGTAGGTGTACTTCGAGTAGCTGGTGCCGCCCGTTCCGGTGCCCGACCCGGCCGACATGTGGTTCACCACCGCGTCCGCGATGACCTTGACGCCCGCCGCGTGGCAGGTGTTCACCATGTTCCGGAACTGGGTCTCGGTGCCCAGCCGTCCGGCGATCCGGTAGCTCACGGGCTGGTAGGACGTCCACCACTGGCCGCCCTGGACGTGCTCGGACGCGGGGGAGACCTCGACGAAGCCGTAGCCCTTCGGGCCGAGGACGGTCGTGCACTCGGTGGCCACGCGGTCGAACGACCACTGGAACAGGGTCGCCGTGACGTCCTTGGAGCCCGGTGGACTGGCGGTGGCGGTCGGCGGGGCGGCGAGCGGACTCGCGAGCAGGGTGAGGAGCAGGGTCGCCACGGCGAGCAGCGCCCCACGAGCTGAGGGGACCACGATGTCTCCTTGGGTGCAGGGTGTGTCCTACGTCATACCAGCTCGGGAAGTTGCGGAAAACGCCCGCAACATCTTTCACGCGGTTCGGCCGCACGGACTCGGCAAGGCGGCCCAACCTCGGACGGGTACCCGAACCGCCGATCATGACCGGGCGGCTCACGCGCCCGTAGAGTGACCGGCTGTGACAGCTCGGCTCAGTGACATCGCGACCCAGGCAGGCGTCAGCGAGGCGACCGTCAGCCGGGTGATCAACGGCAAGGCGGGCGTCTCGTCGTCGACCCGGCAGGCCGTCGTCGCCGCGATGGACGTCCTCGGCGTCGAACGCCCTCCCAAGCTGCGGCAGCGCAGCCAGGGGCTCATCGGGCTGATCATCCCCGAGCTGACCAACCCGATCTTCCCGGTGTTCGCCCAGGTCATCGAGCAGGTGCTCACCAGGGACGGCTACACGCCGGTGCTGTGCACCCAGACGCCCGGCGGGTCGTCCGAGGACCAGTTGACCGAACTGCTCGTCGACCACGGCGTCACCGGCATCGTGTTCGTCGGCGGCCTGCACGCCGACACGACCGCCGACATGGACCGCTACGTGAAGCTGTCCGGGCGGCGGGTGCCGTTCGTGATGGTCAACGGCTTCACCGACAAGGTGTCCGCGCCCTTCGTGTCGGTCGACCACCGCGCCGCCGCCCGGCTCGCCGTCTCCCACCTGGTGGAACTCGGCCACGAGCGGATCGGCCTCGCCGTCGGGCCCTCCCGGTACGTGCCCACCCAGCGGATGGTGGAGGGCTTCACGCTCGCCCGACCGGGCGCGGAGGCGCTGGTCGAGCACTCGCTGTTCACCGTCGAGGGCGGTCAGGCGGCCGGGAACGCGTTGCTGGACAAGGGGTGCACGGCGATCGTGTGCGGCAGCGACCTGATGGCGTTCGGGGCGATCCGGGCGGCCCGCCACCGCGACCTGCACGTGCCGCGCGACGTGTCCGTGGTCGGGTTCGACGACTCGCCGCTCATCGTGTTCGCCGACCCGCCGCTGACGACCCTGCGCCAACCCGTGGACGCCATGGGGCAGGCCGCCGTGCACGCGCTGCTGGAGGAGATCGGCGGCACGCCCGCCCCGCACGCCGAGTTCGTGTTCCAGCCGGAGCTGGTGGTGCGCGGGTCGACCGGCGCGAGGCCCCGGTAGCCGTCACCGGAGGTGCACCGGCACGTCCGCGTCGTCGCGGAGGAACACCGGGATACGCGTGCGCGGGGTCGGGACCTCGATCGACCCGCCGCCGTCGTCGTGCCGCTCCCCGGTGGCCGCGTCCGTCCACGCGCTCCCCGCGGGCAGGTGGACGTGCCGCGACTCGGCCCCGGCGTGCAGCACCGGGGCGACGAGCAGGTCCGGGCCGAAGAGGAACTGGTCGTCGACCTCCCACGCGCGCTCGTCGTCCGGGAAGTCGACGAACAGCGGGCGCATCGGCGGCACCCCCGACTCGTGGGCCACCCGCATCTGGTCCAGCACGTACGGGCGCAGCCGTTCACGCATCCGCAGCGAGTCCTCGATGGACGCCAGCGCCTCCGGCCCGTAGGACCACACCTCGTTGGGACCGCCGGTCATCTCCGGGCCGAAGCCCGTGCGCGGGTCGCGGTAGCCGTGCAGCCGGAACAGCGGGCAGAACACGCCGTACTGGAACCACCGCGCGATCAGCTCCCGGTACTCCGGCGACTCCGGGTCGCCGCCGTGGAAACCGCCGATGTCCGTGGTCCACCAGGGGATCCCGGCGACGGCGAGGTTCAGCCCCGCCCGGACCTGCGCCCGCAGCGAGTCCCAGGTGGCCGGGATGTCGCCGGACCACACGGCCGCGCCGAAGCGCTGGCTGCCCGCCCACGCCGACCGGCCGAGCAGCACCACCTCGTCGTCGTCCTCGGCGAGCTGGCCCTCGTGGAACGCCCTGGCGTGCGCCTGCGGGTAGAGGTTCACGACCTCCGCGCCCGGCCCGGCGTGGAACCGGAGGTTGTGCGGGTGGCCGGGCTGGATCTCCGGCTCGCAGGCGTCGAGCCACCACGCCCGGACGCCCTTGTCGTAGTAGTTGCGCTTCACCGTGTCCCAGAGGAACCGCCGGGCCTCCGGGTGGGTCGGGTCGTAGAGCGCGACCGGCATCTCGGTCCCGAAACCCTTGTCCTTCCACGGCGCGTGCACCGCGAGTCCCTGTTCCGCCCCCACCAGCAGCCCTCGGTCGCGCAACTCGGCGAAGTTCTCCGACAAGGGGCTCACCGTGGGCCAGATGGACACCATCAGCTTGGTGCCCAGCTCGTCGAGTTCGCGGACCATGGCCTCCGGGTCGGGCCACTCGGCCTCGTCGAACCGCCAGTCGCCCAGGTGCGGCCAGTGGAAGAAGTCGGCGACGACCACCGCCAGCGGGAGCCCGCGCGCGTGGTGCTCGCGGACCACGGCCAGCAGCTCGTCCTGGGTGCGGTAGCGCAGCTTGGACTGCCAGAACCCGGACGCCCACGCGGGCAGCATCGGCGCGTGGCCGGTGGCGTCGGCGTAGTGGCCGAGGATCGCGGCGGGCGAGTCGCCGGTGGTGATCCAGTAGTCGATCTGCCGGGCGCTGTCGGCGACCCACCGGGTGCCGTTGGCCGCCAGCTCCACCCGGCCGACGGCGGGCAGGTTCCACAGGAACCCGTAGCCGCGGCTGGACAGCAGGAACGGCACGGACACCTCGGCGTTGCGCTGCACCAGGTCGAGCACCATGCCCTTCTGGTCGAGCCTGCCGTGCGTGCGCTGGCCGAGGCCGAAGATCCGCTCGCCGTCGTAGGCCGCGAACCGCTGCTCCAGCCTGCCGTAGCCGCCGCCGGACGGCAGGAACAGCCGGGGGCCGGGCCACCAGAAGTGCGCGGCCCGCTCGGCCAGCAGCTCCTCGCCGGTGTCGGTGCGGGTGAACCGGAGCCGCGCGTCGATCCCGGTGTCGGTGGCCACGACCTCGGCGGTCCCGGTGATGGCCCCGGCGATCACGCTGCCCGCGCGGCCGTCGGCCGTCACCCACGCCGGGGCGGGTTTCGGCGGCACGAGCGCGCCGGGCACGTCGTCGCGGATCGCGTGCTGCCCGACCCGGACCCGCAGGCTGTCCGCGCCCCACGGCTCGATCCGCAGCACCTCGTGGCGCACGGACACGAGGAGCGCGCGACCGTCGTCGCTGATGGAGATCATGCGTGTGGCTCCCAAGGGGTCAGTCCTTCACGGCGCCGCTGGTGAGGCCCGCGACCACGAAGCGCTGGGCGACGACGAGCAGGACGGCGGCCGGGACGGAGGCGAGGACGGCGGTGGCCATGACGCCGTTCCAGTCGGCGGACTGGTTGCCGACGAACCGGTAGATGCCGACGGTGATCGGCTGGAACGCCTGGCCGGTCGTGAGGGTGACGGCGAACAGGAAGTCCGCCCAGGCGAACAGGAACGAGAACAGCCCGGCGGTGACCAGCGCGTTGCGGCTGACCGGGACGATGATCGAGAAGAACGTCCGCCAGTGCCCCGCTCCGTCCACACGGGACGCTTCGGACAGCTCGCGCGGGATGGACACCATGAACGCCCGCAGCAGCAGGACGGCGAACGGGATCGTGGCGGTGGAGTCGGCCAGCACCAAGCCGAGGTAGCTGTCGATGAGCCCGAGGTTGCCGAACACCGTGTAGAGCGAGTTCGCCATCACGATGCCGGGGATCATCTGCACGATGAGCAGCGCGAACACGATCGACGTGCCGCCGCGGACCTTGAGCTGCGCCAGCGCGTAGGACGCGGGCGCGGCGACGGCCAGCGAGACCACGACCGTGCCCAGCGCGATCAGCACGCTGGACAGCAGGTGCCCGCCCTGGCTGGTCAGGGCCTTGCGGTAGCCGTCGAGCGTGCCCCCGACCGGGAACCAGTCGGGCGACGGCTTGAGCAGCGCGCCGCTCGGTTGCAGGGACGCGTTGACCATCCAGTACAGCGGGAACAGCAGGACGGCGACGATCAGCACCCCCGCGGCGGTCCTGGCGTGCCTCACGACGCCGCCTCCGCGAGCGTGGCCCGCAGGGAGCGCAGGTAGAGCAGCCCGAACGCCGTGGCGACCAGGATCAGCAGGTTCCCGACCGCCGCGCCCTGGCCGAACGCGAAGTCGCGGAACGACAGGGCGTACGACCACGTCGTGAGCGTCTGGGTCGCGTTGGCGGGCCCACCGCCGGTGACGACCATGATCACGTCGAACACCTTGATCGTGTAGACCAGCCCGAGCATCAGCACGATCCCGGTCACCGGGCGCAGCAGCGGCCACGTGACGAACCGGAACCGCTGCCACCCGCTCGCCCCGTCCAGCTCCGCCGCCTCGTGCAGCGTCGGAGGGATCGCCTTCAGCCCGCCGTGCAGCACGACCAGGTTGAACGGGATGCCGATCCAGATGTTCGTGATGACCACCGCGGGCAGCGCCCACTCCGTGCTGGTCAGCCACGGCACGGGCGCGTCGACCAACCGCAGCGCTGCGTTGAGCACGCCGTGGTCCTGGTCGAACATCCACCGCCACACCGCGCCGCTCACCACCAGCGGCAGCAGCCACGGCAGCAGGAGCAGCGAGCGGAGCGTGGCGCTGCCGAGGAACCGGCCGCTGAAGAACACCGCCAGCGCCAGCCCGATGCCGAACTGGAACGCGATCGACCCGACCGTGAACAGGACCGTGTTCAGCACCGCCGTGGTGAACAGCGGGTTCGCCAGCACCGCCGCGTAGTTCGCGAAGCCCACGAACGGCGCTTCGCCGGTGTAGAAGGACCGGACGGTGTAGTCCTGCGCGCTCATCACCAGGTTCGCGACCAGCGGGTAGCCGAAGAACACCACGACGTAGAGCAGCACCGGGGCGAGGAACGCGTACCCCGCCGTGGTTCGGCGCATCCCGGTGGCCGTCGGCGTCACGACCCGCTCGCCTGCTGGGCCTGCGCGAGGGCTTGTTCCGCGGGCTGCTGCCCGGTCAGGGCCGACTGGAGGGCGGCGGCGAGCGCGGCGGACACCTTGGGGTACTTCTCGCCGAGCGCCGCCGTGCGGGACCGGGCCGTGCCGACCTCGTCGATGAACGCCTGCATGGCGGGGATCTGCTCACCGAACTTCTTCGCCACGTCCACTTTGGACGGCACGTAGGCGTGGGCCTTGCTCCACTCCACCATGGTCGGCTCGGCCAGGACGCAGGACAGGACCTTGCCCGCCGCCTGCTGGGTCCCGCCGCCGGACGCGGGGATCGCGCCGACCTCGCCGCCGAGCGCCACGGTCGGCTTCCCGCCCGCCTTCGGCACCGGGATCGGCACCACGCCGTACTTCAGCGCCTTCTCGGCGTCCAGGCGGGCCAGGTTCCACGAGCCGTTGACCATCATGGCGGCGTTGCCCGCGACGAACTGGTCGGCCACGTCGTTCTGGCTCCAGTTCACCACCGACTTCGACGCCGCGCCGGAGTTCACCAGGTCCGTCACGTACTTGAGCGCCTCGGCGGACTTCGCCGAGTCCAACTGGGCCAGGTCCGCGCCGTTGCTCCAGAAGAACGGGAGGAACTGCCACGTGCCCTCCTCGGACGGCAGCGCGGAGAACGCGAGCCCGTACTTGCCGTCGCCGCTGAGCTTCGTGGCGGCGGCCTTCAGCTCGTCCCACGTCGTCGGCGGCTGCACGCCCGCGGCGGTGAGGAGGTCCTTGTTGTACATCAGCGCGAGCCCGTTCACGCCGGGCGCGAGGCCGTACACCTTGTCCTGGTAGGTGCCTGCCTTGATGATGCTCTCGTAGTAGCCGTCCGTCGCGATGCCGTAATCGGTCAACGGCGTCAGCGCGCCGGTCGCCGCGACCTGCTGGAGCGTCGGGTTGTCGGTGAACAGCAGGTGCGGCAGCGTGCGGGAACTTGCTCCCTGCAACACCTTCGGCAGCATCTGCGCGGTCGGGACCGTCTGCCGCTGGATCGTGATGCCGGTCTGCTTCGAGCAGGCGTCCAGGATCTTCTGCCACGCCGCCGAGCCCTGCTCGTCGGCGTAGTAGTCGAGTTCGGTGATCGTCGTGGCGACCGCGTCGGACCCGCCACCGGGGGCGGGCGTGGGCGCGCACGCGGTCAGGGCCAGTGCCGTGAGGGCGGTCATGGACAGCGTCCAGCCGCGCTTCGTTGCGCTCATGCTGATCTCTCCTGGGAACGGGGTTGGCTCAGACGCGCGCGGTGCTGCCGCGCACGGTCAGCCGAGGGGCGAGCAGACGGGTTTCCGCGCTGGAACGACCGCGCAGGCTGCGGATCGTCGTCTCCACGGCCAGCGCGCCGACCTCCTCGGCCGGGATCGCGACCGTCGTGAGGGCGACCGGGTGGTTCTCGGCCATGCTGTCCGGGCAGACCGCGACGACCGAGACGTCCTCGGGCACGCGCCTGCCGCGGTGGCGCAGGTCCGAGAGCACGGCGGGCAGCACGGCCTCGTTGTGCACCACCAGACCCGTGACCTCGGGGTGCCGGGCGAACAGCTCGTCGAGGCCGGAGCTGACCGCGTCGTAGGAGTGGGCGCACGACCGGGTCACGGCCGTGACGCCGCGGGCCCGCGCGGTGTCGGTGAAGCCGCGCAGGAACCGCGCCGCGTAGCTGGTGCCGCGCCGGTAGACCGCGGGGGAGGGGCCGAGCAGCGCGATCGACTGGTGGCCCAGGTCGGCCAGGTGGCCGACGCACACCGCGCCCGCGGCGGTGAAGTCCAGGTCGACGCACGGCAGGCCGCAGGGCGCGTCCGGCGCCCCGATGAGGACCACCGGCCGGTCCAGCGCGAGCAGCATCGGCACGCGCGGGTCGTCGCTCTCCACGTCCATGACGATCAGCGCGTCGGCCAGCGCCGAGGACGCGACCCGTTGCAGCGCCGCCGGTCCCTCGTCCTTGGTGAGCAGCAGGACGTCGTGGTCGGCGTCCCGCGCCGCCTTCACGACCGCGGCGACGAACTGCATCACCACGGCCACGTTCAGGTCGGTGCGCAGCGGCACCACCAGCGCGAGCACGCTGGTCTTGCTGCTCGCCAACGCCCGCGCCCCGGCGTGCGGGTGGTAGCCGAGCCTGCGGATGCTCTCCTCGACGAGCCGCTTCGTCTTCGGCGAGATGGAGCGCTTGCCGCTGATCACGTACGAGACCGTGCTGGGGGCGACACCGGCCGCCCTGGCGACCTCGTTGATCGTGACCACCGTCGTGCTCCTCGTCGTCGAAGCGCATCGATTTCTCCCCGAAGGTAAGTGAGCGACGAAGTGCGCACAACCTTTTTCGACAATTCGACGGCTATTCGACTGTCGAATTCATCGAACGCCCAGGTGGCGTCTCCAGTGCAGGTCAGAGGCGTCTGAATGGCCTACCGCCGGTGCTCCTTGACCTGTTTGCGACGCCGGTGTCATAGTGCCGTCCGATCCCGTTCGGCATTCGTCGAACCGATTCGACGAGCGATCTTCGGCGAAGGTGGAGCGATGCGCGGAGCACGTTTGCTGACCCTGCTGGTGGCCGCGGCGCTGACCGTTCCGGCGGGGGTCGCGTCGGCCGCCCCGCTCCCGTTCCGCGACCCCGACCTGCCACTCGCCACGCGGGTCGACGACCTGCTCGGCCGCCTCACCGCGGACGAGAAGGTGTCGCTGCTGCACCAGTACCAGCCCGCGATCCCGCGGCTGGGGATGGCGGTGTTCAAGACCGGCACCGAGGCGCTGCACGGCGTGGCCTGGTCGACCGACTACCACCACGACGGCGATGTCGTGTACGCCAACGGAACCGTGTTCCCCCAGGCATTGGGTTTGGGCAGCACCTGGAACCCGGACCTGGTGAAGCGGGTCGGCACGGCGGTCGGCACCGAGGCCCGCGGGTTCCACGCGCAGGACCCGACCGTGTGGGGCCTCAACCTGTGGGCCCCGGTGGTGAACCTGCTGCGCGACCCGCGCTGGGGCCGCAACGAGGAGGGCTACTCCGAGGACCCGCTGCTGACGTCCCGGATCGCCATCGCCTACGGCGGCGGGATGCGGGGCGACGACCCGGACCACCTGCGCACCGCGCCGACCCTCAAGCACTACCTCGCCTACAACAACGAGGTCGACCGCGCGACCAGCAACTCCTCCGTGCCGCCCCGGATCCTGCACGACTACGACCAGCAGGCGTTCGAACCCGTGCTGCGGGCGGGCGCGGCGAACGCGGTCATGCCGTCGTACAACCTGGTCAACGGCAGGCCCAGCACCGTGGAACCCGACCTCGACGGTGTGGTGCGCGGGTGGGCCCCGCGCGACATCGCCGTGGTGAGCGACGCCGGAGCGCCGACGAACCTGGTCACCTCGGAGCACTACTACGCCACCAAGGCGGAAGCCGCGGCGGCCGCGATCAAGGCCGGGTTGGACAGCTTCACCGACGACGGCGTCAACGGGTCGATCACGACCACGGCCGTCAAAGACGCGCTGGCACAAGGGCTTTTGACGATGGCCGACGTCGACGACGCCGTGCGGCACCTGCTGTCGCTGCGGTTCCGGCTCGGCGAGTTCGACCCGCCCGGCCGCGACCCGTACTCCGGGATCACGCCCGACGTGATCGGCTCGGCGGAGCACCGGGCCCTCGCGCGTCGGGCCGCCGACGAGCAGGTCGTGTTGCTGCGCAACGAGAAGAACGTCCTCCCGCTGGACGACCGGGCGAAGAAGATCGCCGTCGTCGGTCCGCTGGCCGACACGCTGTACGAGGACTGGTACAGCGGCACGATGCCCTACCGCGTGACCCCGTTGCAGGGCGTGCGCGAGCGGTTCGGCGGCGAGGTGGCGTCCGCGGAGGGCGTGGACCGGATCGCGTTGCGGAACCCCGCGACCGGCCGGTACCTCACGGCGTCGACCGATCCGGCGGGCGGCCAGCTGGTCGAGAGCGGGACCTCGGCCGGGGCGTGGCAGTCGTTCGACGTGTTCGACTGGGGCGCGGACAAGACCACCCTGCGCACGGTCGCCAACGGCAAGTACCTCACCTACGCCGGTGGGGCGCTGGTCAACAACGCGGCCCAGCCCAACGGCTGGTTCGTGCAGCAGCAGCTCAAGCTCGACCGGCAGCCCGACGGGACCTCCGTCGTCGAGTACGCGGGCAACGAGGTCACCCAGCCCTGGTTCGGGCCCAACCGGTTCGCCGTGGTCGGCGCGGACGGCGTGCTCCGGTTCACCTCGCCGGACGCGGCCGGTGCGACGAAGTTCTCCCGCGAGGTGCTCACCAGCGGGGTCGACACGGCCGTGGCGGCGGCGAGGGGCGCGGACACCGCCGTGGTCGTGGTGGGCAGCATGCCGTTCATCAACGGCCGTGAGGACAACGACCGCACGAGCACCGAACTCGCCCCCGCGCAGGCCGCGCTGGTCGACGCCGTCCGGGCGGCCAACCCGAACACCGTCGTGGTGGTGGAGAACAGCTACCCCACGACCGGCTGGGACACCCGGACCGTGCCGGGTCTGCTGTGGACCACGCACGCGGGCCAGGAGACCGGGCACGCGGTCGCGGACGTGCTGTTCGGCGACCACAACCCGAGCGGGCGGCTCACCCAGACCTGGTACGCCTCCGACGCCGGGCTGCCGAGCATCCTCGACTACGACATCGCCAAGACCGGCATGACCTACCAGTACTACCGGGGACGGCCGCTGTTCCCGTTCGGCTACGGCCTGAGCTACACGAAGTTCCGCTACGACGACGTCCGGGTCGACCGGTCACGCGGGACGGTCCGCGTGCGGGTCGACGTGACCAACACCGGCGACCGGGCGGGCGCGGACGTGGTGCAGCTCTACACCAGCGCCCGCGACGGCCGCGAGCCCCAGCCGTCGAAGCGGCTGCGGGCGTTCGAGAAGGTGGAGGTCGGGGCGCACCAGCGCAAGACCGTCACGCTGACCGTCCGCGAGGCCGACCTGGCGACCTGGGACGTGACGCGGTCGAGGTCCGTCGTGGAAACGGGCCGCTACGACTTCTCCGTCGGCCGCTCCGCGACCGACATCACCCACACCGTCCCGGTCCACGTGGTGGGCGAGCGCATCCCGGACCGCGACCTCGGCCGGGAGACGCAGGCGCAGAACTTCGACGACTACCAGGGCGTCACGCTCACCGACACCAGCAAGGCGAGCGGCACCTCCGCGTCGGCCGTCGCGGGCGCGTGGCTGGCCTACCGCGACGTCCGGCTCGACCCGGCGACGAAGGGGATCACCGTCACCGCGTCGAGCCCGGCGGGCGCCCGTCTCACGGTCCGCCTCGACGACCCGGTGCGCGGCCGGGTGCTGGGCACGGTGACGATCCCCGCCACGGGCGACAAGTACGCGTTCCGCACGGTCACCGCCGACCTGGCGAAGGCGTCCGGGAAGCACACCGTCCACCTGGTCTTCGACGCCCCGGCGGTGGTGTACACCGAGACCGTGGACACGAACGTCCAGTGGTCCGTGCTGCCCGCCAGCGAGCGGAGCGCGTCGCGCACCCAGTTCACCGACATCTTCGCGA